>JALWQZ010000065.1 GCA_027077895.1 Microcaldota archaeon
TATACAGATATATCATGTAATATTAGTATTTTTTGTTTTATTTTGAAAATAAACCTTGTTCTACGGTTTTCTCATTATTTTCGTTCAACTATTATTGCGCTAAAATTTCGTTATAAAATATTCTTTTTATTCATACCTTAAAAAAATATACAATAAAATAGTTCTATTTTGAATGACATTTTGTGCAGTACATTTTTGGAATTTCTCTCCCCGTTGTTTTTTTGTTTTTAGTTTGCTGGCCCTATTTAATGCCCAAAGATAGTATCGTGGCATTGCCGGAGCAAATGCAAAACACCTAAAAACAACAAAAGCCAAAAACAAAACGTGGACCAACTGGTTTTTGATCTGTTTAAAGAACGGTTTCCAGAGCCGACGGAGATACAGAAACTAGCTTTTCCTAGGGTCCTCTCTGGATGTGATACGCTTATAATCGGACCCACAGGATATGGAAAGACGGAAGCAGCAATAATACCTGTGTTTTCAAAAATTATTGCAGAGAAACCCAAACCCATATCCACATTATACATAACACCGTTGAGGGCGTTGAACAGAGATATATTTGGGAGGATTTTATGGTGGGCCGACAGACTAGGAATTGATGCTAGTTTGAGACATGGGGACACTAGTCAATCTGAGAGGGGGAAACAAACAAAGAACCCACTCCAGTTGTTAATAACAACACCAGAGACTCTCCAGAGCATACTCCCAGCAAAGAAGATGGGCAAACACCTAGCGAACGTGAAATGGGTAATCATTGATGAACTCCATGAACTCATAGACTCAAAGAGAGGCACACAATTGGCTCTTGCTTTACAAAGGCTTAAAAGGAGAGCAAACTTCCAGATAATCGCACTATCAGCAACGTTGGGAGATTTGGAGACAGCAAAAGCATTCTTTGGTTTTGAACATGTCGTTACTCTGGAAAAGCCCAGAAGGATGGAAATTCATGTTGAACTGCCGAATCAGACACCCGAGGACGTTAGGCTGGCCAAGGACCTAGGGATGCACCCCGAGATCGTTGCTAGGCTCAGGAGGCTACATGAACTGGTCGAAAAACACGGCTCTGTTTTAACATTTGTTAACACACGTTCAATGGCCGAACTTTTGGGTTCTAGATATGCTGTCTGGGATAAGGCGCACAAGATATCTGTTCATCACTCTAGTTTGTCAAAGGATGTTAGGCTTATTGCAGAGGATGGCTTCAAGAGAGGTGAAATAAAGGGTCTTATTGCCACCAGTAGCCTAGAACTGGGGATAGATATAGGCAGGGTTGACCTAGTTGTCCAGTACATGAGCCCCAGGCAGGTGTCTAGATTAATCCAGAGGGTCGGGCGCTCTGGGCATTCCGTTGACAAGAAGGCGAAGGGTATTATTATTGCAAATAACGAAGAAGACGCGCTGGAAGCAGGTGTCATATCAGACCTAGCAATGAAAGGAAAACTGGAGAAACTGAAGGTGTATGAGAAACCACTGGACGTCCTTGCACACCAACTGGTCGGTTTGAGTCTAGATCTAGGTAGGGTTAAACTGGATGAGGCCTTTAATCTTTTCAAGCAGTCTTGGCCATACAGAAATCTTGATTGGCAGGAGTACATGTCTGTTTTGAGACAATTGGAGGAGGAGAGGCTGATTTGGTTGGATGATGACACTTATAAGGCTAGACGCGGGGCGTATTCCTATTATTTCTCAAACCTGTCCACGATACCTGATGAGAAGAAGTATTGGGTTGTTGATAGAACATCGGGTAAAACAGTGGCAGGCCTTGATGAAACCTTTGTTTCTGACAATTTATACCCAGGTGTTGTCTTTATAACCAAAGGGGCGCCCTGGAGAGTTGTTGATATTACAGATAGAGAGGTGTTAGTGGAGCCAACATTCGACTATACTGCAGGTATACCTGATTGGGTAGGTGAAGAAATTCCAGTACCTAGATTTGTTGCTGAGAGGGTAGCGCGGGCTTGGGGTGGTGAATTGCCGAAATCCCTTGCTAAGGATGCCAGAAGAAGAGTGGAGGAGTTCTCTGAATCTCTAGAGTTCAAGCCCAGCCCAGAGAAGTTGATTTTAGAGTATGTGGGTGGTACAACAATAATACACTCACCCTTTGGTACGTTGATAAACCAAACATTGGCCCAGGCATTATCTGCGTATGGTAGTTTAATACTAGGCCGATCTATTGAATCGCAGACTGATGCATACCGGATTTCAGTTGACACAGGGTACAAGACAGTAGTTGAGATATTTAACCAGTTGCCTGTTGATACACTTGATAAATTCATTGCAAGCCATGTGTCTAGGTCTAGTATGTTTAAGACTAGGTTTGTTCAAGTCGCAAAGAGGTTTGGTCTTCTCTCAAAAGATTTTGATTATAGAAAGATAAGTCTTAGGCGATTGATAGGTGTAATGTACGATTCTCCTATTTTTAAAGAGGCATTGAAGGAAGTTTTTCACGATAAGTTTGATATAGATGGTGCCAAGCAAGTTTTGGGTGATCTGCAGAGTGGGAAAATTGATATTGTTGTGTTGAAGAGGAGTAAACCATCAAGACTTGCAAGTTTTCTTTCTTCAAGTACCTCATATTTCCTAGCAGAAAAACCGACAAGAACTATCATAGATGTTGTGAAATCAAGGATAATGAACGAGTACGTTGGGCTCGAGTGTTTGAACTGTGGTAGGGTGATATACAAGAGGGTGGAGGATTTTCCAGACAAAATTGTGTGTCCGTATTGTGGGGGTAAGATGCTGACTATTGCAGGTGTTGAGAAGAAGGATAAAGTTAAAGTGGCCAATCTCATTAGAGAGTTTGGCAAGTTTGCAATAATTGCTTTGATGGGTAGGGGGGTTGGCCCAGAGACTGCAATTAGGATCCTAAGGAAAATGCACAGAGATATTGATTCTTTGATATTGGATATTATAGAGGCGGAGAGAACGTTTGCCAGGACGCATAGATTTTGGAAATAGACCTCAGACCTGCGTGGGCTCATCATTCATCAGAGAGCCTGTGTCATCATCGGTTGGAACGTAAAAAGAGTTGGGGTTAGAAGGGTGTTTCACTGCTGTTTAGATAACCCACTTCGGTTGTGTCGTTCAAATCTGTTCCATTGCTTATGTTTTCGTAGGTTATGTTCTCTGTTTGGCTCTGGTTTGTGTTCATATTGCTTGTTTGATTGGTTATTTGATTAGTTGTGTTTGTCACATTTTTAGCGCTGTTCGCACCAACGGTTTTTGAGTTGTTTGATTGCACGCACCCTGCTAGGACAGTGAACACTAGTGTTATTCCCAGTATTATAGCAATGTTTCTATTCATTCTATCACCTTCTTCTCGGAGCGTTTGGCGCTCTCTCAGGTGGCATCGGTCTGTGAACAGGCATTACTCTTGCCATCCCAGGTTCAACGTGACCACTGTGCCGTACGGTAGCGACCACCTGTGCATTCAATTCAGTGTAATTGTGTATGAAGTTCCTTATATCCTTGTCAGTTTTTATGTTATTTGCCATTTTTTGCAGTTCCTTTAACCTTGCTTCTAGTTTTGATGTGTCTTTGTGCAGTTTGTTTAGTCTATTTATCGTCGCCTCTATCTTTTCCTGTGCAATGTCAAATCTTTTCTTTATCAACTGTGCATTTGCCTCTATAAACGATTTGTACAAGGCCCTCCATTCTCTAGTTATCTGCATTTTGACTTTTGCAATTTCTGTTCTGTTCCCTGAATCGTATGCCTGTTCTAGTGCTGGCCTCATAGATTCTATATTAGCCAGTGCTTGTTTTGCCATTGTTACATTCACTCCCAATTGCCCCATTTTGTTTATCTTTTCTTCGACTTTGCACACGTGAAAATCGAAGATAGCCATTCCAATTATTTTTGCCCTTTCGTATTCTTGTCTCATTTGTTCCTCGTGTTTCTGTCTTTCATTTTGCATTGCGTTCTTAACAGCACTCATAACATCCTTTGAATGTGCTTGCAACTGTGGTACTTGGTGTGCCGTATGTCTAAAATCACTTATGAGATTAACCATTTGTCTTACTGTGTTTCTGTACTCCTCAGGGGTCATTGTTTTGTTCAGTTCGTTTATGTATGTCATAAACTCGTCTCTGAGCGATACAAGACCACTCACGTTTGCATTGTACTTATACCCCATGTTTATTGTTGCGTTCATGCCCGCTAGGATATCTTCTGCCCTTAAAATATCCATTCTCTTGCCTATCATCATTCTGTTTCGTTCGCTTGTTTCTCTGGTAATCTGTGTCGCGTTTCTCAGTATTGCGATGCATTTGTCGTTCGCTATCAAGGGTCTTGGCATTTTTCTATACTGCTTTTTCTGGTTGGCCACTCCATTCGCATTCATGGACATGTTTGCTTTGATGGAAGCGTTTACGTTCTTGTTGTAGGTGCCAGTTGCCCTGTAGTTACTATTATTTGAATTGGTCCTTGTATCTATCTTCATTGCCATTGTTGCTGTTGTGTGAATTGTTGTGTTCGTGGCATTGTTTACATATTTGACGGTGCCATTCATATCAGTTACTGTTGCTATCGCCGATGTTAACGGGAGTGCAAACAAAACCAACAAAGCCATAGCCATTACAATATTGTGGTTTTTCATTTTGATCACCGTTGAGATTTTCTGATGTGGGTATTTATAAACATTTCACACTTAACTCTTTATTTAAAGAGTTATCTAATACATGTATGTTTGGTAAATACATCCTTCCCTTACTCGTGCTTATTGGGGTTAGCCTTGCGATTCATGGAACTGTATACGACATTGGTTTATCACCTGTCCCAAAGGCAATTATTTCCGCATACCACAACGGTTCTCTTGTTGGAAGGACGGTATCCAATAGTTCAGGGGAGTATACATTGTATTTACCACCAGGCAAGTATCTGTTAACCACCTATTCCCCAAACGAATCATTAGCGAGCAATGACACATTAATGGTTTATTCATCAAATCAAACCTTTGATATAATACTTGTCGAGCAGATACCCTACGAACTACCCCAGAACTTTAGTATTCCTTCTTTTGGAGAGATTCAAGAAGAGCAACCCTACACACCAAGCGGTTTGACTAAAACAGACTATCTCCTAATTGTATTTGGGATTGGTTTGTTGTTGGTTGGTTTGTACATTGGGCTTTTTGTCTCTTTTAGAAAGAGGTACAAACCAAAGAACAAGGATGCGGAATTGGTGTTGAATATAATTAGGGAAAATGGTGGGCAGATATTTCAAGGCAAAATTGTTGAAAGGACAGGGTGGTCTGAAGCTAAGGTTAGCCTTGTTCTATCGTCTTTGAAGAAATCAGGGTTGATAAAAAAGAAGAGGTTGGGCAGGAAAAAGGTTGTGTACCTTGTTTCAAATGGTAACTCCAGTTCTAGATAAACTCCTCTATTATCCTAGCGAATGCTGGTCTGACGATAAGCACACCAACCCCTAAACCAATCAAAGTTGTTATCGCAAACCCCTTCATCATTCCGAAACCTAGAGTTATTAGAGGTAGCATGGCCGCCGTTGTGGTTGCTGCTGCTGCGAATATTATGTTGAACGCTTTCTTCACCTTACCAATTAGTGAGACCTCCTCTTTCTTACGTAGACCACCACTTAGTATTTCATCTGATATCACTATCATATGATCTACACCAGTACCCACTGCAGCGATTATACCTGCAAGCCCCGCCAGGTCTATTTCCCACTTTATCAACGCTGCTATACCTAGTATTATGATTATTTCAGACAGGTTATTTGCCATTATGAAAGCAGACAGTTTTAGACGCCTGTATCTTAAGTACACAATTAGACCAACTGTTAACCATGCAATTATACCCATCCACTCTGCCCATCCTAAGAATTTCTTCCCTAGCGTTGGAGACACGTGCATGGTTGTTGCAATGCTCAGTTTGACTGGAAGTTTGCCTGATCTTAATATGACGACCATCTTTGTCATTTCCTTTTTTGCATCATCTAGTGTCGGTGCATATCCTTGTATTACCGCGGACGGTACTGGCTCTCCACTAGTGACCCCTGGTGTTAGGTCTAAGACAGACTTCAACCCAAGTGCGTCCCATAACCAGTAGTCGCCAACCTTTGGTTTCACAACAACGTTGAAACCAGCCTTCTTCAACATTGTTATGTTGTACGTACTGTTCTGTGGGACAATCACAGTGGATATGTTGTCGCTCTTCAGTTCTTTTATCAATGTGTTGTTTACGCTTGTTGCTTCAATTATCTTATCTAGCGAGTTTTTCTCTAGGTCTGAGATTGAGATATACCCAGATCTGGGGTTGTTTGGGACCATGTACATGTACTTTTCTTTTTCAAATATTGATGGTGGGACTAGGACGGCCGCATTCTTTGGCCTGTCTATGAACATATATATTTTATCGCATTTTATTTGGCCCTCAACCTTTTTGCACTTACCTTCAGCGACCTTTGCGAAATGCGCTGCTCCTGGACCAGACAGGTCAAACGGCACTCTCCACTGTTGTAGGCTCGGTGACCACCCATAGCCACTCTGTGGATCAGTCTTTACTTGAATTATATCCTTCCCAGTTAATGCTATTTGCCCATCAATTATACCTTCAAATCTTCCCTGTTTTGATAGCACATCCTTTATTGTGCTTAAACTACTATTGCTTACACCTGAAATGGAGACCATAATATACTTGTTTCCTATCGGTCTGACGCTTATGTCCTTAAGTCCAAATCCGTTGAGTCTCGCTTGTAGTATGGAAACCATCGTATCCATTGTTTGAGGATCGACCGACTTCTCTAGTTGTAGATATATCATTGTCCCACCAGAGAAGTCCATACCAAAGTGTAGCCCCATTACAACTAGGGGGATTATCCCCAACACTATCAGTGAGAATATGAGCAGTTGTATTCTCCAATCTTTCAGGATTTCCTTTCTACCCACCATTTCAATATCACCGCATTCATTAGCCATGTAGATATCAGGTCACCAACTAGACCGAAGACTAGTGTGGCACCTATGAACATCAATGTTTGTATGTGGAGTATCCATGATGCGACAACCATTACGCTCAGTGCGCCTATTGTCGTTCCTGACATTGTGACACCGGTTTTCATTGCGCCTAGCACCCTTTCATCTAGGCTACCGTTTCTCCTCTTTAGTACTCTAGTTGTAAGAAGGATGTCTGTGTCCACTGAGTAACCAACCAACATCAGCAATGCAGCCATTGTTGCCAGCGATAATGGGATTCTGAATATTGCCATACCCATCAACGCGTATAGGACATCTAACATTGCTGCGGAAACTACATAGGTTGACGGTGCTATTTCTTTGAATGTTATGAAAACAACAGAGGCCATGAATATGAACGCGAGTATCAACGCTCTAATACTGCTATTCCAGAACGTCCTCCCTATTGCTGGTCCTATCTCTTGAACGTTTATATCCTTTGGATTAACGCCTAGAAGTGAACTTAATTTATCCTTTATGGTAGCGACTAGGTTGGTTGAATTTAACTGCGTCTCTACGTTTGAGTATTCTATCATGTACATCTTCTGGTTGTTCAATGGATTCTCTGCGATACTCACCTGAAGGTTCTTCAGGTTTAAGCCAGAGAGAGCGCTCTTTACCTGGTTGGCTGTTACGTTCACGCTAGTCGGGACTATGACAGAGATACTCGTCCCACCAGTTATATCCACACCCTTAGGTATTGTAGGCACTAAGAATAGTGCTATTACAGCCAGTGTCAGTGGGATTAGTATGTAATACTTGTAGTACTTGGTTGCATATATATTCATCACTACCACCACTTGTTGGTGTATTTTGTGTTTAGGAGTATAAAAAGCATCCTGAATAATATTTATACGATGCTGAATAAAAACAGTTCATGCGCTTGCTATTGCTTGGCGAGGATGGATATTCTAGGATTGTTAATTACGACGACACTGAGGATAAGGACATCCACACGAATAAAGGTGTTGTGAGGCACGAGGATATACGTGTGGGTCGGATTGTCAAAACTAGCAAGGGATATAGATTCTTGATTACTAGGCCAAGTGTCAGGGATATTGTTCAGAATATTAAGGGGGGTGCTAAGCCCATATACGAGTATCACTCTGGAATGTTTGGGGCGATGATGGGGCTACAACCTGGAAAGACAGTCCTAGAGTCTGGTACAGGTTCAGCAGGCTCTACGCTTGTATTTGCCAGCATGTGTTACCCCGGAAAGGTATACTCCTTTGAGAGGGAGGAGAGGTTCTATGAAGTCGCTAGGAAGAATGTTGTGGCTTCAGGCCTAGATAATATTGTTCTATTCAACGAAGACGTTTCAGGCGCTGTTGATGCCCTCAATGGTCGCGGGGTAGACTCAGTTGATGCGATTTTTCTCGATCTCCAGGATCCAGAGAATAGGATAGAAGATCTTTCTAGGATCCTAGCAAACGGTGGGTTCTTCGGCGTTTACACTCCTGTTTTTGATAGTGTGACACCGGTTTGGAGAGAGTTTGAGAGATTAGGTTATGTTGGTATAAGGGCGATCGCTTTGACTAACCAGAGAGTTATAGTTAAGAAGTACACTAGATTTGACCAGGAGCAATTTGGGTTTCCTGGATTTTTTGTTATTGCTAGAAAGTTTGGAGGTGTTTAGGTGTCTAGGCCTGATAAGGACATGTATTACCTTAAAATTGCTGAGGCTGTTGGTGCCAGGTCGCCGTGCCTCAGGAGAAAATTTGGTGCAATAATGGTTGTTAACGATGCGATTGTGTCTACTGGGTATAATGGTCCTGCCAGGGGTTCTGTAAATTGTGAGGAGACTGGTTGTTTGAAGGATATGGCAAATGCCCCAGCGTACGCTGCGTACGACCTTTGTCCTGCTGTTCATGCCGAAGAAAATACAGTTATAAACGCTGCTAGGAATGGTGTAAGTGTGTATGGTGGGACGTTGTACATAGTTGGGAAGTACCCAGATGGTAGACTGGCGCCCAGTTATCCCTGTGATAGGTGTAAGAGGGTTCTGATTAATTCTGGTGTAAAGCAGGTTGTTACAATAGACGAAAAGGGAAATGTGATAAAGTTCAACGTGGACGATTGGATAGATTATGACAAGCGTACATACATTGAGAAGATAGAAAAGTTCAAGAAAGATGGAAAACTTTAAGGTGTAATTGTCTGTATGTGGTTAATTCAGAGGTGCGCAGTACTACCTATCGCAAGAAACCTCACAAGAATTAATGGTTTTCTAAATTTGTTTTGCCTATTTGGGCGCGTATTTTGGATTTAGTTTTCTTGTGTCAACTGCAACCCCGTCCCTAGATTCTACCATGTCTGATCCGGACATTCTAGCGGTTCCAGTTGCCAATAGTTCACCGTTTTCATTTACAACCAGTACTTCCATACCTGCTCTTATTCTAGGATCAGCATCTAGGACGAATTTACAAAACACACTCTTGCCGTCCTTTACCATGTCAGACGAGTTGTTATTTACCACAACTTTCCACCCATCCCTTTCCAACATTTCCCACGCTATGCCGTGTAGAATGGGATAGTAGTCAGATGCCCGTAAAACAAATAACAGCCTGTCGCCTAGGGACACATTCCGTATTCTACCTGTGTTCTTGCTTTTTTCTATTGAGGCATTTTTTGGGATTATGTCATAATAACCATAGATGTATCCGAATATCCCCCTTACAATTTCATAATCATTCTCACATCGTTCAGGTGGCCTTGCTACACCCTCAATTTGCCCAAAGGGGTATAATTGGAGTACCTCTTTAGGGACTTCCTTGAATGGCCCAATATTCACGAATTGCTTTGACTGGATGCCAGACATAACTTTTAGTTTATGCCTATAAACCTCTGGCCTATTCTTAGTCTCGTGTGAGAGGACAAAGAACCTTTTTTTGCTTATTCTATCTTTCTCTTCAATATACCTTATGTACTCTTTCATGTGGGTAAACGCATCATACAATTTAGGATGTGCCCTTGCTCTTTTTTCTAGCAACTCCCACAGGGTCCCCTGTCTGACTGCCTCCTTTACCCTCTTCATTTCTTCAAGTGTCACATAGAGATTATGTAATGCTAGTAGTGATTTGTCTTTCTTCAAGTCATCAACTGTGTGTGTGGAGCAGACAGGGCAGGAACAGGGAAGTTCCTTCATGGTGTTTATATCCCTTGTTCCGTCCTCTGTTAAATACTTTCCCTTTTCTGCAAATAGTGCATATGCTGCCGAGTCAAATACATCTGCACCCAGTGCCACACCAAATGCAAACATCATAGGGTGTCCTGCGCCGAAGAAGTGGACTGGTGTATCCCAGGGAACAACCTGTCTTGTCCAGACCAGAGCATCAAACGCTTCCGAGAATCTATAATCGTTTAGCAACGGGACAACAGAGCCAACCGCAAAGTACCTAAACCCTAACTCCTTCATCTTCCTAGCAGAATACCTCCTGAGGTCTCTATACACCCCTCCCTGTATGGGTGCTGCCCATAATGTGTCTGATGCTTGTATTATGTCCTGTACCTTCCTGGCCCTATCGATCGTTATTTTGACGTTCTCCTTCATCTGTTCCCTTGAACCTAGTCCTGGTATGTCTAGGATTACACCAATGTCAACACCGATATCCTTCTGGAATTTGACAATTTCTCTGTTTCCTACTTCTAAGTGTCCGTACTGCATTAATTGGAATGCTCCAGAATCAGTCATTACAAGACCATCAAAATCAATTAGTTTGTGAACACCTCTTTCCAATGCCTGCCTTCTTAGGTTTTCATTTTTCCATATTATGTATGAGTTGGTTATGACACCATCAACACCAATTTCCTTTATCTTATCCATTGGAACTGTTTGTTTTTTTGGGTTTATCACTGGCAGGAGGATGGGCGTTTCTACCCTTTTTCCATTTACCTTTAGTTTTCCTATCCTCCCCGCCAAGTCTGAGTACCTGATTTCCATGGCATCACAACTAGTACTTCTTGTATATATAATATATTCCTCCGATTACACCTAGGAGAACTAGCAGACCAACAACCCAAGCATAATTGCTTTTGTTCACATTTTTGTGTATTGTCTCGTTGTTTAGAAGGTTTGTTATTTTCTGGTTGACAACCGAGATATCAACATTTATTTCTGGATGGTTCATGAGTATTTCTCTTGCCTGTCTGTACATGTCTAGGGCCTTCTCTCTCATACCCACCTGTGCATATGCATCTCCTGCAGACATGAGATAACTGTACTTCTTAGAGAAACCAGCGATATAACTTTTTGCTGCCATTTGATAGTAATCTCCTGATTTTTCAAAATAACTTGTGCAGTTTGCCCCAGCGTCTTGATAGCATTCTCCTAGTTGGAAGTACTTGTCCCCTAGCCTTGCGTAATATGAGTACATTGTCAAGTTTGAGTATTCTGCCTTGTTATGCTCTATCCCTTGAATTTGTTGGTATATCTGCTGGCAGTCTGAGAGGGTGTAGGCAGAGGATACTCCTATTGCTAGAACGACGAGCAGCCCAGTTAACCCAGATATTAGCAGGAATGCATTCTTGCCCAGCATATCCTATTTCTGTGTTTTGCAAAATAAAAAGATAGTTATTTATGCTGCCCCACCAAAAAAGCATTATGAGTTTTATTCCGTTTGTCCCTGACCCAAAGGAATTACTTAAATCAGGTATTGAGAAGGCAAAGAAGAGGGCAAGTCAGACATCTGGATTCAACAAACGCTCAATGAAAAAGAAAAGAGAGATGGTTAGGGTAGAGTCACTTTCCAGTTACTTGTATGATAAACTCCATGGGATAGTCACATCGACTGCAAGTTTTGATAAGATATCTCCTTTTTATAGAGATCTAATTGCCTCTAGACTAGATCTAGTCGAATTGAAACGGGCTCTCGCTGTTTTAAACTGGATTGCTGGAAAGACTAAGGAATTGGATAGGTACTACAGGCGTAGGATGAGAAGGGAGACAGACATATCTGAGATAGTTAAACTCAGAAAACAGTTTGAGGCAAGGGTTGAGGACATATTGATGAAAAATTCAAATGCATTTTTCACATTGAAGGATGCCAGCAAGAAACTAGAGGACATACCAAAGGTTAAGGATATCCCAACGGTGATACTAGCGGGTTATCCGAATGTGGGGAAGTCTAGCATACTCCGTGGGCTGACAGGTTCTGAGGTTGAGATAAGGGAGTATCCATTTACCACTAAGAAAATACTCATTGGTTATGTTAAAGACAGGTACAGGAGTATTCAAGTTATAGACACGCCCGGATTGTTGGACAGGCCAATTGAGAAGGCAAATCCCATTGAGAGACAGGCGTTGGCTGCTTTGAGGCACCTATCAAAGAAGGTTCTCTTTGTAGTTGATCCGTCTGAAACTTGCGGGTATTCAATTGATGATCAGATGAAACTCTTGGATTCAATAAGGAAAAGAGACCTAGATGTTAGGGTTGTTGCGAATAAGTCGGACATCTACAGCGGGGATTTTAGTCATAGGGTTGATTTAGTTATCTCTGCCATGAATTCAGACGATATAGAAAAATTAAAGAAGTTCTTGTTTGAATGGCTTTATTCCTAGTATACCTTGTATCTCCCTAACCCTCTTTAAGTTCACCCAGCCCGCTTCTCTAAGCCTCTCTATGACAC
>JALWQZ010000066.1 GCA_027077895.1 Microcaldota archaeon
TGATTTAAAAATATATCACCAAAAGGTTGTGTCCAATTATATATTGTCAAGTATATAGTTACAAAATATTTTATTGCAGTTATATTATATAAAATGTTAATTTATTAATGTATTTTCTACTATATTCATGTATTTAGAAAAAGTGAGAGTTTAGGTAGATCACCGGCGGATCTAGAAAAAAAAGATAGAGAACAAAAAGTGTCCACAAAGAAGAGTGTGAGAAAAAGAAAATGTGTGCGGAAAGAGTTAAAAAGGACAAATACATAAAGATGTTAATGGGTCTTAGAAAATGGATAATAAGAGCACTTGGTGGGGAATCCGCTGAGGACAAGGTGAGCAAGGCAAGTGAAAAAAGAGTAAGTGAAAATAAAAGTGAGAGTTCTAACGAAAAATCAAAAAATATATATGCAGATACAGAAATGCTTTTTAAAAACATAGAAAAAAGTGAGGGTTCTAACGAGCCTGTGATAGGCGTATACGAAAGACTTGCAAAAATAGAGGAGATCCTACGCATTATAGATGAAAGATTGTTGTTAATTGACAGTAAGGTGGCCACGAGAGACGATTCAAAGGCTATATTGGACATGTTAAGTGAGAGTTCAAAGAAACAAATCGATATATCAATAAAGGTTGCTGATATTTCTAAAAGATTAAATGAATTGAGGGTTTTGAGGAGCGAAATAGACGAAAATATAGAGAAAACGAAACAAAACATTGAATATCTAGAGAAAACAAAGAAAGATGTTGAAAATAAAATTGAATTGCTCGAATCACACAAAAAGATAATAGAACAACTAAAAAACAGCCCAAGAAGCACAATTGATCTTGCTAATTCTCTTGGATTCACAAGACAGTATGTATGGGAAAGACTTCAAGAATTAAAAAAGGCCGGGCTCGTTGAATCCAGAAAAGAAGGAAGAAAGACTGTTTATTACATAACCGATATGTAAGGTTACGTAAACTTACGTAAGTTGACATGTAAACTGACATTTGTTTACATATCTGTTCTAAACTGTTTGTTAAAAATGTTTCATAAGAAATGTATTATATATCATACAATTTTTATTTAGGTATATACACAAATATAGACGTGTAGAAGTACGTATCGTCAAGTGGTAACATCATTGTAGGTTGTACTAGAAATTATGTAAACTGACATGTAAGTTTACGTAAGTTGACATGTAAACCAGTATACATCTGTGTCAGATTACGTAAACTTACGTAAGTTAACATAAAATTATATAACATATACTAATAGGTGTACACCCCCTTGCCTTTAGTGTTTTATTCCAATAATGGTCAACACACGGGACCCCTTTACTTCCTGTATTATTTCACTGCTCGTTTGCAAGCCCACTAACAAGAACAACAAAATCTTTTGCTTTCCTATAATCAGCCGATAATGGAAAATCAGACAACGTCAACCCAAAATCTAACAATTTTTCCATTAAATCTAGTGTGCTATAATCTATCGGTTTTTTATACATAAAAATCCGTATTTTGTTTCTTTCTTCTGTATTTCTCCCAGATAACACGAAATTCAGAAGTAAGACACCAATATCCTCCGTTGTTATTCCCATACCACTATCTTTTATCTTCTTTAATAACCTATGTATAAAGACCATTGCAGACAAATTAAAACTAGGATCAACTCGTGGGACAAATAGGATTTTGGGTCTTGAGAATGAGTAAACAAAATTTGTTTGATATAGATTACCCACCCTCCTCGGCTTTATTTTAGAAAATATTCTAGTCAATTCCCTCGCATCACGCCACGGTGACGAGCCAACTGAAAATTCAACCAAAAAATTATCTTTAACTAGGTCCCTCACGTACCGCCTGCTTATATATGATGATAATTTGTTGGGCTCCTTAGAAGAGTAATAACCCTTACTCACTAATTCGCTGGATATTTGCGTAACACTGATTGGTATCGGGGTGTTTGCTATATCTAATATCGCCCTCTGAACGTCTGTTGATAGCATGACTTATTTTATATCTTCTCTTAATATAAATATTAATGCCTAGAATAAGCAAGTCATAAAACAACAAAAAGTGAGAGTACTAAGATGAATAGAAAGTGGATGCCAATAGGTATGTGATATTCCCCCTAACGAGAGGGACCCCCTTAACTTCCGGTATTACTTGAAGCCACACCACCTAGTAATCTATAGTAAACACAAAGTATCATAAAGTATGGCACACTAATGAGGCCAAACATCAATAAGTTTTAATAAAAGCACTGATAAAAAAGAAGTAGCAGATGATGAAGATCTTGAGTGCTGAACCGTGATGATAGACGGGCGGTCTGATGCTGTACAACAAACACCATTCCATTTTTATATACTAAAAACAAAAGGTAAAGTATATCGAAGCGGGGTAGGGCAGCCAGGAGTGCCCGTCGGGCTCATAACCCGAAGGTCGGAGGTTCGAATCCTCCCCCCGCTACTGTTCTATAATTTTAAACTCAAAAGAAGTGAACATTTGTAGGAGTAGAGCACTATCATAGTTAACACCAAGATACACATATCACTCGCATATTCTCTATTCTTCGTATATATCGTACACATCAAACCAAGATAAACAGTCCGAACACAGTGTCAGCAGAAAGTGTGGTTGTGTGTTTTGGTTGATAGATTGGTGGGAGTTATATAAGTTGATATGTTATTTGGTTGTTATGTGGTTTTTATGCTGTTTATTTATGTTGGTGGTCCATCCGACAGGACATCACATATCAGACCTGCCCAGCCAGGACCACCACTATAATTATGGATACAGTTAAAAATATGTTTTCTGTTAGTGTATTAACAAAAAAGGATAGTGAGGTACATGAGAATTTTGATGTTAATCATGGATGGTCTAGGGGATAGACCATATAAACTATTGAGAAACAAGACACCATTAGAAGCAGCCAGGAAGCCCAATCTAAATAAGATGGCACATAATGGTGAGACAGGTCTCATGTATACTCTAGGTCCAGGTATAATACCAGGTAGTGATACTGCACATTTATCCCTTTTTGGGTACGACCCTGTAGAGTACTACCAGGGTAGAGGTGTGTATGAGGCCTTGGGTGCAGGGATAAAACTAAAAAAGAGTGATGTGGCATTTAGGGTAAATTTCGCTACCATCAAACACAATAAAATAGTGGATAGAAGGGCAGGAAGAGATGGTTGTTGTTTAGATGACCTAGCCAAACAGATTGATGGTATGAAGATTGGTGACACGAGAGTAATATTCAAACATACTGTTGAGCACAGAGCAGTTTTAGTCTTGAGAGGAAAAGGATTGTCAAAGGATGTAACTGACACAGATCCACACGAAACTGGGGTTCCTCCAAAAAAACCAAAAGCGATAAATAAAACAAACTCTGCTAGAAAAACAGAAAAGGTGTTGAACAGTTTTATATCAAAGGCAAACAAGTTGTTAGATGGATCAAAAGAAAACAAAAAAAGGATAAGACGTGGTCTGCTGCCGGCAAACACTCTTTTGATACGGGGAGCAGGTCAATACAATGAGATACCTTCACTAAAAGAATTGTTCGGAATAAGTGCCAGTGCAATTGCTGGTGGGGCACTATACAAAGGTGTTGCAAAAGCTGTTGGTATGGATGTTTTAGACGTACCTGGGGCAACAGGCGACAAAAATACAAACTTAAAAAACAAGGCAGAATATGCCATAAACTCAAAATCAGACCTTGTGTTCCTACATGTAAAGGCAACAGATTCCTTCTCTCATGATGGTGATTACAAAGGGAAAAAACAGTTCATAGAAAAGGTTGACAAAGAAATCATATCTAGGGTTTTGAATGAATTTGACCTGATGTTCGTCTCAGGAGACCATTCTACGTTCGCAAGTATTGGAGAACACACTGCTGCTCCTGTGCCCATACTCATATATGGCGACAAAAAACTAGTGAGGCCTGATTTAGGTATGTTCGGCGAGAGGAGGGCTGCACTAGGTCAACACAGAATCATTGGTCTGGATGTGTTGCCTATACTACTAAGCAAGGCAGGAATAGTTGGTAAGTATGGAGAATGATGAAAATAGGGGTGAAAGGTTAGATAAAATCTCCCTGGTATTAGACACTAGTGTTTTCGTTAATCCAGAAACTAGGAAAGATTTTGGGGAAACACCTAAAGAGGCATTTGAAAACTTCGTCTCAATGGTAGCACCTATGAAATGGATAAAGATGTATATGGCCCCGAGCGCTTGGGAAGAACTTATGAACTTTGTTGGTGAGGCGAGCCCACTTAGTGAAATAAGGGTGATAAAAAGATCCCCAAGAATTCAAGAAGAAACGATTCCTGTGAAATTTATGTACGACTTTATTGAAGACATGAGGGATAGGATAAATAAAGGATTGAGGATTGTTGAAAAGGGTGTGAGAAGCGAGCACACAGATGAGAATATACGAAAACTCAGAAATGAATATAGAGAAGCATTAAGACATGGTATAATTGATTCTATAGCGGATTTAGACACGCTCATGCTTGCAATGGAGATAGATGGGATACTCATAACTATGGATGAAGGCATGATTAGATGGGCAAAGAAATTGGGCGTCCCGTACGTGAATGCTAAAAAAATAAGGAAAATTATTGATTTATTCGTTGAGAAGGACAATATAAAAAGTGGAACAATGAGTAAGTAGAACACAACTGACAATAATGAATTGATACGATTAATTACAGGATCAATCAACAAATAACTTTCCATGTAGTCTTTCTCTCCAGTACCTAGTCGCCTCTGGATAATACTTCCTTATAGTGACCATATACTGCTTTTTCATCTTCTTTATTTCTACAACTTCAACATGAATATGTTCCGAGAATAAGTTCACCAGGTCATTTGCTGTTTTGGGATTCTTCACAAATATTGTAAAGTCCTCATATATCTCGCCACCGTCTAGTATCTTCCCAACAATACCCTCAAAACCATCAATGAACGCCTTACCTATATCGTTGTAGTACCTTTCAGGATCTATTTTATTTTCATTTAAGAATATTGCAGACCTAACCAACCTCTGCAAGTAATAACCTGGTTTTATCTCTGGGAATAACACAACACCAACACGTATATCATCAATATCAGAATCCGGAAAAACATATTTTACTGCCAATTTTCTATCCTCACTCTTCAAGACAATACCTTCCATTTCGGTATAGTGCTGCATCACAACATTCTTAACACCATCTACATCTAGGGATCCAAAGTATCTAACATGATCTAGTTCATATGTATCAACTAGATCCAACCTGGTCTTGATGTCTAAAAACTTACCGTCCTGCATCATATCAAAAATAAAAAATTTGACATCTCTCTTTACATATGGTGGCCACTGCTTTATATATGGGTTGTTTGGGCCTGCCATCTCACCATTGACAACAATATCTGGGTTATCGATAAAAAACTCGTTTAGTTTTTTCAGTTCCCTAACCTTTTCTGTGGAAAACGGGCACAAAACACCACCACGAGTGAATGCATACAAATTGCCGTCTATACATACAACTCTAAGATTGTAACCATCTACCTTTTCTTCCACCCAAGCAGTTCTGCCAAGGTGTTTGAAACCTGCACTCAATGAGAATATTCTTTTTATGTGTGGAAATGTAGGTATTATCATATTGCGATTTTTACCTAGAATTCTAACCTCCCCTCTGTCCTTACCTTTGACAACATACTCGTACTCTAAGCCGTCGTATTTCTTTTTTAGAACATTCCCAACACTCATACAACAAGTATAAATACACCCAAGTTAATAATTCTTACCAATCGTTTTATGACAGATAAAAATCCTAATTTGTTACGTGTTGGACAACCTTTTTAAATAGGTTGTGTGTTATTTTAGTAAAGCGTTTAAGGTGGATTGAGATGGTCATGAATTTGTCTGAGTTGTATGGTATGGATATATACACGGAAGATGCTAGGTATCTAGGAAAGGTAAATGATGTTATAATCAATATAGAAACAGGGAAGATTGTGAGGTTGACAACAGAACCTTTGAGGGCAGTTAACAAGGATATGGCAAAGAAGATTCTGAAGGAGCACAGTGTTTTATACAAGTATGTTAAGTCAGTTGGTGACATAGTCTTGGTTGGAAAGACACCTAGGGAAGCAGTCACATCTAGAGAAGTAGAGGAGACGACTGTTCCACTATCTAGTAGAAGCAGAGCGAGAGTTGGCCTCCTAGGAAGAAGATAAACAGGGTATAAACCCAATTCTAGTTCTTCTTCTAGTTCCAGTTTTGTTAGTGTTTTGTTAGTCTAGTGTGTTTCTTACCCCTATTACTCCTTGCCCTAGACACCTTGCTAACCCTAGATTTATCTCTTTTTCCTAGATCCTTTGATTTTCCAGATAACTTACCCCTCATTTCTCTTTCCCAATCTGTGAAATAATCAACCTCTGCTCTTCCCTTTGTCCATAAACCCCAGTAGCCCTTTAGGTTCTTGAAAAATATGTGCCAATAGCCTTCTGTTTCGAATCTTCTAGCGGATGTCTTTACCCATGCGCCTGGACAGAAGGCCTCCTTACCTACCTTTCTCATTCTCATTGCCAGTTCGACATCTTCTAGCATACTTGTCTTCTCATTGAATCCACCAATTGACAGGAACTCCCTCTTTCTATATGCACAGTTGTTCCCGGAGAACTGATGAAAACCAAATGCAGATGAGACCCTGTAAAAGAAATCCTGGTCCAACCAATATATGAACCGATAGTATACGTTCTTGGAATCAGCATAAACAGGCCCACCAGACCCAACAACATCTGGCTTAAAACAACCATCGTACGATTCTAGCCATCTTTTGTTTGGTATTGTGTCAGCGTCTGTGAATATTACAATCTCACCCTTCGCCTTCTTGGCGCCGTAGTTCCTAGCAGCCGCCGGGCCCCTAGTTGATGGTGGCTCTTTATACACCTTGTTTGTGTACTCCCTAGCAATATCTGGGGTATCGTCTGATCCACCATACACAACAATGATTTCAAAGTCGTCAAACGTTTGTTTCATAAGAGCATCTAGTGGTTGCCTAATCCACAGTGCCTCATTATATGCTGGAATAATCACTGAGAATCTCATGCAATAAAAAAAGCACACGACAAATATAAAGATTGTGTTGGGTTCTCATCTAGTAATTTTCTTTGTTTTGTACTAGCCTAGATATCATACCTGCAACGATGTTCCTATCTGTCTTCGAGTAGTCGAATATATGGAGTTCCTTCAAAACCTGCTTGTTGTGCTCGAAATCTTCGTTGAATTTATCTGGCAGTAGTTCAATCAACTGCTGTGCCTTCCTTTTCAAAACACGAGTACTTTGCTTGCCCATATTACTCCCTCACAACAGTTATAGGTATGACACCTTTTTCAAATTCTTTTATTGCTAAGTCCAGAGGTCTCCAAATACCTCTAGGCTTTATCAGTGGAGGTGCTCCCATTGCTAGTTGTAATGCCCTAACACCCAGTATCCTAGCCACTTCATACTTTGTGTAACCTGGAGCATCCTCAATAACCTTCATTTAATCACCGGAAGATATTATCCACTAATCCTTTTATAAATCTTTCCCCGTAATTCATGTATGGCTCATTTTCTGGTTAGGATAGGCGAAATATGGTTAAAATCTAGGAGGACCAGGTCGGCCCTAGTCGATAGACTAGTCAATAACATTAAATCTATGCTAGAAAGGAAAGACTTAGATTTCAGCATACAAACATACGGACCGAGGATACTGGTTGAATCAAGCGACCATGCAATAGATGTTCTGCCAAATGTTTTTGGGGTCACTTCTGTTTCACCTGGGATGGTTGTCGAACCAACCCTTGAGCAAATAGAGTACGCAGCCTTGAAGTTGCTAGATGGAAAGAGAGGCACGTTCAAGGTGGTAGTTAATAGAGGTTGGAAGGGTTTCCCTATGACTAGCCCAGAAACCGAGAGGACGCTGGGGGCTAGAATACCGGAAGTTAAGGGGGTCCCCCTACAAGTCGACATACACAACCCTGATTTTACACTTGGTGTTGATATACGAGAGAAGTTTGCATTCGTGTATACAGAAACTATTCAGGGGCCTGGTGGGCTTCCGTATGGTAGTCAGGGACATACCCTCACCTTGTTTTCAGGAGGACTAGATTCACCTGTCGCATCGTGGCTAATTGCTAAAAGGGGTGCCAATGTTGACCATCTATTTGTTAACACGTGCTGCGAGAATGTGGAGTCCAAAGTAGTTGAAGTTTTTGATTCTTTATCTAGTTGGTATCCAAAAACGAACCTGTATGTTGCCCGGGTACCTGAACTAGCGAAGCAGATAAAAGCAGAGATACCTGAGGGTTATAGGCAAGTCGTGTACAAGGTGGCCCTATACACAATTTCTGGATTACTGGCAGACAAATTAAATTCGAAGGCAATAGTCACAGGAGAATCCCTCGGTCAAGTGTCGTCCCAAACACTCACAAATATATCAACAATAAACAGTTTTTCAAGGCACACTATCCTAAGGCCTTTGATAGGTTTTAACAAGGATGAGATTGTGCGTATTGCTAGGAAGATAGGGACCTATGAACCGAGTTCAAAGGTTCCAGAATTTTGCAAACTGGAATCACATTCTAGGACGAATGTTCCAAAGACAATTGCGGGGAAGATGGTTGGCAAATTGGATTTTGATTGGAATGGGGTTGAGTTTGTTAAAATTAGGTGATGTGCTGATGGATATTTTATGGGAGGACTCTGCTGTTTTGCTTGACAACAAAGACTTGCTTATAGGTGATCTCCATATCGGACTTGAAGAAAAGATGAGAAAATCAGGATACCGCCTCATAAGGATGCACAGAAAACTTCTGGCCAAGGCACTGAATTTAATAGATAGGACAGATGCTAGAAGATTGATTATTCTAGGTGACTTGAAGGATAGTATTGGAAACCCAACAGATAATGAGTTGTACCAGATAGACGAATTTATCTCTGAACTTCCAGTTCCTCTAGTTGTTGTTCTCGGAAACCATGACGGTGGTCTGAGAAATTTCCTTGAACAGAAAGGTGTTCAAGTTTATTCTAGTTCTGGTTTTCTAGATTCTGGATATTTTTTGTTTCATGGGAACGCTAGACCAGGGGATAGAGCAAGTGAAGCAGAAATGCTTATTGCATGCCACTGGCATCCAGTAGTGCGAATAAAGGATAAGACGATATATGTTGAGAGGGCATGGATAAAAGCACCCACAATTTATGGTCCGCCCCTACTAATGATGCCTGCCTTTAATGACATACTTGGCGGTGCAACACCAGATGAGATAAATGAGCCATACTTGGACATTGAGAAGGCGGAAGTGTACACGTACGATGGGACATTTCTAGGTTTATGGGAACAAATTAAAAACAAATTTAAATGAACCAACCACAATTATCCATATGGTGAAGAAAGCAACAAATGCAAGGAGATTTCATGAAACGATGAAGAGGGTTTATGGTGTTGATGATATTTTCTCTAACAATCCCAAACTTGATGAATACTTCTATAAAAAGATACACAAACCATTATACGATAGTTTGATGGCTCTAAATAAGAAACCAACTGATACAAAGACGTTGAAAAAAGCACTTAAACTATATGTGAGGTTATTCAATTTTGTTAGGGATGCGACTGTTGTTGAAGGAAAGACCAGCAAGGACGGCATTGAGAAATACATCGTTCGTCCAGACGAGAAAGAATTCAAGAAGAGAATCAACAGGGCGGTTAAGGCGTTGAAGAATTATACAGAGACAAGCATTTGGGGGACAGGGATTGCCACATATATTGGTGCTCTAGCAGCGGAACACCCAAACCCTGTGAACACAAGTGTTGCTAGTTTTATTGGTGCATTCAGTGGTTACAACATATATAAAGCGATTAGGTTGAATAGGAGATATTCACTCTCTATCAAAGTCAGAAACCAAACCAAGGATGAGGATCAACTGAGGAGGCTCACATATATGCTTCACGGCCATTACATGGCATTAGATAGGAGACTTAGGTTTTTAGCAAGACAGATAGAGAAAGATAAAAACAAGAACACCACTTAATAATGTATGTTCAAGCAGGTTATTGTCGTTAGAAATGATTTAGGTATGAGTCCAGGCAAGTTGGCAGCACAGGTTGCCCATGCAGCAGTTTCTGCGTATATCAATGCTCTGGCTTCTCACAAGGACTGGGCCAGTGGCTGGCTTATGGAGGGCCAAAAGAAGGTAGTGCTAACGGTTAAAAATAAGGATGCCTTAATTGAACTCTACCAAGAAGTTAAGGAAGAATTTCCATCAGAACTTATTGTGGATGCAGGTAGAACAGAACTTGAACCTGGTACTGTGACCTGTTTGGGTATTGGCCCTGCACCAGAATTGGAGTTGGATAGATATACAGGGAGGCTTCCTTTACTTAAATAGAGGAAACAAAATTATTCCTGTTTTGATAAAATTATAATGGGTGGTTGATTTGGGAGTAGGTGTTTCTGTTAAAGATGTTATGATAAAACAGGTTGTTACAGCAAAGCCAAATGAGAAACTTATCAAGGCGACAAAGAAGATAGTTGCTGCCGATATTGGTTCGTTGGTTATTGTGGAAAAATCAAAACCAATAGGTATACTCACTAGAGGGGATATACTAAAAGCCTTAATATCTGGAGCCGATTTTGATAAGTCAAAGGTCAAAGACCACATGACATCACCAGTTATTACAATACACGCAAATTCAGATGTTGATGACGTTGCTCGGCTAATGAGGGACAAGAAAGTCAAAAGGGTTCCTGTTGTAAAGGAAACTGGGGAGTTAGTGGGTATAATCTCACAGACTGATATAGTTAGCATTTCCCCGGCAATATATGAGATGATAAGAGAAAAAGCCATGATGGAGAGGTGATAGTATGAAGGTTTTTGATGTGTTAAATGATAGCGTTGTCTCTGTTTCTCCGACAGATAGTCTAGCACATGTTAGGAGACTTTTGCTTAGGTACGATATTACAAAGTTTCCAGTTTTTGATAATGGTCTCTTAGTTGGTGCTGTTACTGAAATGGAGGTTGCAAAGGCATTTGATCTGACGAGGGGCCCAATAGATGCAGTCACTGTCGACCAAGTGATGACAGATAATGTTGTTGCAGTTTCACCAACAGATGAACTGATAGACGTTTTGCCAGAGATAACAAAGAGAGCACTAGTTGCTGTTCAAGACAAAAACGAGTTTCTTGGTATAGTGACAAAGACAGATGCATTAAGGGCAATGATTGGTAACATTGACACAGGAAAGCCAGTATCTAGTGTTCACACAGTGAATGTGAAAAAAATACGCCCAGAACAATCTCTGTTTAAGGCAGTTAAACTGATGAAGGAGAACAAGATAAAGCACTTGCCTGTTGTTAGTGACAATTCTGTCGTTGGTATTGTTTCTGCGAAGGATATAGCCTTGGCATCTTTTGGTTTAAGACCTAAGAAGATAACCTTTTTGAGGTATAGTGATACAGGTCCAAGGAGGGCTGTTAGGATAGTCCCACAAACAGTTGGTGGCATAATGAGAACACCTGTTGAAACTGTGTCACCTAAGTTGAATGTGAGAAAAGCAGCGAACAGGTTGTTAGGTAAGGGTGTGGGATCTTTAGTGGTCACAGAAAAATCAAAGGTTGTAGGGCTTGTGACTAAAACAGACCTGCTACACCTGGTGAAACAGTGAAAAATCGAAAACCTATATAAACCTGTGGGGTAGAAAACATAATGTGCACCTGGGTGGCCAGGGGATATATGAACCGAAGGTCAACAAGGTGCCCAACAGCCCCACAGGGTCAGCCTCCCGATCTGTGAAAGGAGGTGTTACTGTGGGGCAACATGTGTTTCGTGTTCATGTGATTCCTGGCTCTAAGCAATTTGGTGTTGTAGGCTGGGATCACTGGAGAAATACATTGGTAATAAAACTGAAAAATCCCGCAGAAGGAGGGAAGGCAAATAGAGAATTGGTGGAGGTGCTTTCGTCTCTACTTGGGTGTCCTGTTGAAATAATTAGAGGGGCAACCAATAGGGACAAGGTAATTTCCGCTGAATGTGATGATTCAAAATTCAGAGAAATATCCCAGAAGATTGGTTTACATGAGGAGGTTTGATGTTGAAAAATTCAACGAGGTCATTGAGAAACTACGATTCCTAGCAACTCAGGGACTACCAATCATTGTCGAGGGAAAGAGAGACAGAGAAGCACTTAAATCATTTGGCATTGATGGCAGAATACTAACAATAACATCGAGTTTAGATATTGTTGCAGAGAGAGCAGCCAGGCAGTCTAATGAAGTGATCATTTTGACAGACTATGACAGAAGAGGAAAAATATTGGCTGGTAAACTCAGAGATTTGCTTTTGGACGAGGGTGTCAAGCCGAACCTTGATATACGGCACGAACTGAAAAGGGCATGTGATGTTGAATTCATTGAGGAGTTGCCTTCCCTCTTTCTTAAATTTAGTAAATAGAGAGG
>JALWQZ010000067.1 GCA_027077895.1 Microcaldota archaeon
GAGTATTTCACCGTCTAGGGTGTGCGGTGCGAATTTTCCATAGTCCTTTGGGTGGAATGCAAATATTGCGAGTAAACCCAGGTCCTGAAGTTTTGCTAGGTCAAGGTCAAATTCCTCGCTGTACCACTCTAGGGTTTTATCGAATTCTTCTGCTTGTACGAGTATCCCAGGTTCGCTGAACTTCTTCGCACCGTTGTACAAAAATTGCAGACCTAGTATAGTCTTACCTGTGCCAGCAGGCCCTGTAACCAGTATGGATGATGATTCTGGGAACCCACCCTCAATTATCTGGTCCAATCCAAGGATACCTGTTTTAACTCTTTTCATGCTAGAAATAAGCCAAGAGAATTATTTAAATATGTGGGGTTTAGGTTTTCATTATTGTGTACCCACACTTTCCGCAGTGCCATCTATCCTTGTGTTCAGCCATGAATACCCCTGCCCCACACTTTGGGCATACCTTCTTTTTTCTAACTAACTTTCCATCTTTTGTCTCGTAGTACTTGCTTATTACCTCAGCACCTTTGCTCATTCTTCTCCCTCCTTACTTTCTTCTTTTTCTTGTCTTTTTATCCTGTATTTTGATTCTATTTCCTCCAGGACGTGCCTTGATTCATATATCATTATTTCAACATCTGCGGACCTTTGGCCGAATTTCTGGTTTATCTCCCTAACTATCACTAGGTTTTCTGGAACGTTTTTCTTTGCTGCGATGAGTTTTATTACTTCCTCTCTACTAGGTGTTGCACTGTCGAATGTTACTCTTGCCTTTATTTCTGTCCTGTGCAGTATCTTATTTGGCTTTTCTTCAATTATATCCAGATTCATGTTTATACCTCCTATTTTCCTATCCTTATTGCGTATTTTCCTGGTGAAGATACCCCCAGTAATTTTGCAATTTCTGATTGTTCCGGGTTTATTATTATTGCAAGACCTTTCCAGTTGGTTGTAAGTTCTCCACCACAGTATGGACACTTTCTTCCTTTTTCAACAATCCTCTTGCAGTTTTTACACGCTTTTAGTGTTGTCATTTCTTCTTACCCCCTGAGGATTTTGATGTGGTCTTTGTTTTCTTTTTCTTCTTCCTTTTGTCCTCTTCGATCCATTCCATCTTCCCAAGTCCAGGCTGTCTCATTGTGAGACCAATCTTGCTTTCTGTTATGACTGGTTTCAGGCTCACGCTGACAACCCTTGCTCTCACAGTGTCTCCCTCTTTTAGTACTCTCTTTGTCTCCTTCGCTGCTAAAACACCTGTTTTCTCGTTGAATGACACGTAGTCGTCTGTTATCTGGGACACGTGGACGAGCCCATCTATTGGTCCTATCTTCACGAACGCGCCAAAGTGTGCAATCTCACTCACCTTACCTGTAACAACCTCATGTAGTGCTGGTTTGTATATCAACGCTTCAAATTCAACATCATGGTATGTTGCTCCATCACCTGGGATTATCCTACCATCTCCTATCCTTCCAACTTTTGTGATTGTTAAAACCAGGCCTAGGTCCCTATCTATTCTTCCTTCATACGCTTCGCTTATTGCTTTTATTGCAGACTCCTTTATTGGCTTTCCAAAATCCTTTGGAGGTATCCTTATTGTATCAACAATGTTTACTATCTTATACATACTACCACCCGACATAACCTATTAAATCTAATTTTTGTTTCCCTCTTACAATGATTACCGGCACACCAGCACTCCTCAATCTCCTTTTTAATTCATCATCATTTGTTGCAACGATGACATCCTTATTCTTCCTGGCGAATTCGTATATTGCATCATCTGCCCTTCCAATTGAAGGTATGACATCTATTTTTAATGCATCAATCAATTTAAGCCCTACGCCCCCTTTCTTCTTTTTCAGTTCTCTGATGACGGGCTCTAGG
Source organism: Microcaldota archaeon (assembly GCA_027077895.1). Classification (GTDB taxonomy): domain Archaea; phylum B1Sed10-29; class B1Sed10-29; order WALL01; family WAMD01; genus JALWQZ01. The sequence goes on from JALWQZ010000067.1 coordinate 1,885, forward strand.
GTTATTAGTTCCAACTTTCCAGGTATAATCCTCTGGATCTCGGCTAGCAAATCTATGTTCATCTCGAATGGTGTTAGGATCATGTTTGTATCCAGTAGCACCCTATAAGACTTTGCCATATCCTACCAGTCTCCACCTGTTTCCTACCTTCCTGCTTATCGCTGCTGTCCATCCCTCATACGCACAAACTGGTTTTTTTAGTTTTACGGTCAGTGGTTTTGTTTTTGTCACTTGCCCTATAGTGACTGAAGTTCCGACTGTTAGTATAAGGGGTTCTCCCACTCTTATTGGATCTGATCTGGTTGCTCCTACTACCCTCTCTAGCAACTTTGCATCCAATTTTATCTCCTCTATGACTGGTGGCATTTCTTTGCCTTTTACACCAACGACATTCCCAACCATCTGGTCGTCCTTTGTTATTGCAGGGTCTAGGTCAGTGGCTACTGCTATTAGACCACCAGGCAATGCTTCTTCTAGTTTCTCTTTTCCAGCACTCAATCCTCTTATCTCTGTTTCTATTGGAACCCACTTTGAATCATCGTAGTACCCCGGTTTCAATACAATCTCTTGACCAACTTCTAGTTTGCCTTGTATTATTGACCCTCCTATCACTCCCCCAACTAGTTTGTCTATGCTCGTCCCTGGTTTGTTGACGTCAAAACTCCTAATGACGTACATCAATGGATCTTTCTTTGGGTCCCTCTTTGGTGTTGGAATGTAGTCTTCAATTGCTTTGAGTAAGTTGTCTAGGCCGATTCCTTGGTTTGCCGCCATTGGTATGATCGGCGCATTTTCTGCAACTGTCCCCTTGACAAATGCTTTTATCTGTTTGTAGTTTTCTAGGGCTTTCTCCTTAGATACTAGATCTATCTTGTTTTGGACTATTATTATGTTCTTTATGCCCATGATGTCTAGAGCCATTAGATGTTCGTAGGTTTGAGGTTGTGGTACGGATTCGTTTGCTGCAATTACTAGAATCGCTCCATCCATCAATGCTGCCCCTGACAACATTACAGTTACAAGTGTCTCGTGCCCAGGTGCATCTACTATTGCAATTTTCCTCTTAAATTCTGTTCCACCTTCGCAGTATGGGCATTCCTTTTCTATCGTGTACTTGTCGCAGTTTTTGCATTTCCTTATCTCAACGTCTGCGTACCCTAGTTTTATTGTGATTCCCCTTCTAAGTTCTTCACTGTGTGTATC
>JALWQZ010000068.1 GCA_027077895.1 Microcaldota archaeon
GTTGTTTGCCCATACGTGAGCGTTGGAGATGGCGTGACAACGTTCAACGTTACGTGTGCTGATAACGCAGGAAGACAAAGTAGTGGGAAGTTCAGTTTCATAATTGACAAGATGGCACCGTACGTCGTGCCGAGTAGCATACAGGTGGAGAACTGGGGGGTCAGTTTCTTCAACGAAACGCGATCAAAGTACCCAGAGGTATTATTTAAAGTTGTTGATCTAACAGGGGTTGCATACTGCCAAGTTAATGTAACCACATATCTAGCAGGCAAAAATGGGTTTCTCAATTTTACAGTTCCATGCCAGATATCTAGCATGAATTCGAATACTCCATTACATCAGTATCTAGCAGATTGCAAAATTGCCTCCAACACAATATCCACACCATTACTCCAGATGGGTCCAGGCTCAGCAAGCATTTCTTGCTGGGACAACGTAGGTAATAAATTAGATAAAAAAGCCGAATCGCAATTAGAAATAAACCTGGGTCAAGCCTCTAATAACATAAAACAACTCCCTGAGATAATATACACAGGATGTAAATTAGCCAGAGAGGATACAACAGAAGCAGAACTCAATAAAATGGGTTGGTATTCTCTCTCAGGAGTTGGATCTCCAGAACTTGACAATCAGGGAGTAATAACCTTTGTATATTTATCGGGGAAAGAAAATGACGAAATAACTGACTACGAAAACTTGGTTAATGAAACAAATTCTATCATAAATCAAGATCCAGCTATGAAGATACCACGAGACTGTTTAGGAGCATTGGCTGCGTGTGGAGGAATTTGTGCTGCACAAATCGCATTGATAGAAGCAAAAGTGGCTACAGATGCTGTTGAAGATGCAACCAAAGCCGAAATAACCCAACAGGCAAAAAAAGATATAGGTGAAGAAGTTGAAAAGAGCACTGAGGAGATCCCAGAAAAAGATGCACCGGAGGTCGCAAAGAGAGCAATGCCCGAGGAAGGAGCGGAGAAGAGTTTAAATGATGTTGGAGAGAAAATAGAAGAGGACACATCAGATATGAAAAGAGTATTGGAGGTAGAATCTGATGATGTAGATGAGGCCATGGAATACTTGGAAAGGAATGCACCCGAAGAGTTAGATATAAAAACAATAGCAGATGTGGAGAATTTGGATAGGGAATTCGAAGAAAAAATAACGAAAGTTAAACAGTTATGGGAAAATTTAGACACACAAAAAAAAGAATATACAGACGCGGTTAATATAAATGATAAAGCACTTAAAGAATTAAAGGGCCTTCTTAGCGGTGAAGATTCAGAATCACTCATCTTCACAGATTTGCACAGTGTAGATGACTTTAAGGTTGCTGTAGATAACCATTATGGGCTTAGATATTTTCAAGCAGAATCCTTGGATGAACTCTCCCCTGAAGAGCGAGATATGCTACTTTCTAAATTAGAGGAAAATCCTTCAGGGTTGGTGGTTGAATATATTCCCCTAGACAAGGGTAAAGGTGCTAAACCACAGCTTTTTATGCTAAGATTGGAAAATAACAAGTTAGTTCTTGTCCCCTCTAAAGAAAGTAACGTAGGAGGAAGTGGAGCATTTGGGAATATACTATCAAAAGTTAAAATTGATTCAAGAGTACACGATGAGTTGATTCTTCCGAGTAAGATACAGAAATTGACAGACGAACTTAGGTCCGCATTGGATGATGCAACAGATGTGTATAATCTTAGGAAATCAAAGATAAATGAATTAGAGAATATGTTTTATCAAGTGGGCGCTGAGCAAAATGACCCTACGTTAACGAAGGAAGCGTTGAAACTTGCTGAACATGAACGAGAAATTAATAAGAATTTGGAAGAAGTTATGCAGGAAGTAACAGAAATTGATCAAATAGCGGAATCTTTTGCCCACGGATCTCCTGCAGGAACCGTTGGAGGTGTAGTTACAACTACTGCTGGAACAGAGCTTGCAACATCTACTGCAGCGACAGCGACCCTGGGTGGCTGGAAGGGGTTTGCAGCGGGTGCGTTGTGGTATCCGTTCAGTGGGGGAGCAGGTGTCTGGGGAGGTCTCACTAGAATCTTAATAGGACGTGCAATCAATGCATATACAGTGACACACACGCAAATGAAAGAAGAACTGCCTGATTTTGTGAGAAATGAGTTCGGATTTGATGGCATTGGGGATGTGACAAAATCCGAAAATGATTGGATGGCTGGAATTGCTGTCATGGCTGGACCAACAGCAGGAACAACATTATACTCAATCTTAGGCAATGCTATCCTTAAAAAATATGCTATGAAATTAGTAGCAAAGGGAGTCAATATACCCTGCCAAGACTTGGCAGCAGTGGGCAGCGACTGGGCTTCAAGACCAACAGACACACCAGATGTTCTATTAACCGCGCCAGCAGATGGGATAAAACCAAATGTTACATACCTTATATCCGCCAGGATTATCCGTGTTGATCTGGCTGGCCAGTTATCTGGAGGAAACGTCCTGGCAGATTCAATTATAGGTTGCTTCACTGGTTGTCCTGAATATCAATGCGCAGTGAGTATAGTACCCAACAAGGGAGAATACAAGAAAGCTTCATAAGCCAAATGCATAAGTCCCCAAAACACACACTAACATATCTTCCTAAGTTCTTAGGTATACTTATGCTAGCGGGAGATTACCATAGAATGTCGATAAGGACTGGGGATTTGAAAGAAAGTTAAAAAGGAGATAATGCCTGATGATTAGGATGAACAAGTTCATGAAGAAGAACTGCACAATAGTTACAAGAAGCAAACGTTTTAATACAAATCCCAATTAGAAATGTTAAGGTGATCCAATGCCAAAACCAAAACACAGATACATATTTGAGGTAAATGGCAAAAAGCACGAAGTCGAATTAGAAGCAGGAAAGAGATATACGCTAGGGAGACATGAGGGTTCATACGACCGCCTAGTTTTGAAAGACGAGGTCGGAAAGGTACTTCATGACTTTGGCAAGGGTAGTAGTAGCGCATATGTATCGAGGAACCACGTGTCAATAGAAGTGGGAAGTA
>JALWQZ010000069.1 GCA_027077895.1 Microcaldota archaeon
ACCAGTATCCCAAGTGGTATAAATTATACAGAGAGCGATGGGAACTATATAATAAAATTCAATAAGTCAGAGGGGCCAGGTGATTTATTGAAACGATTAAAGGGCTGCCATTTGGATACAGGGGTCTTGAGGGTTGAGTTTAAGCCAAGTATGATGACCACCATAAAGTCTAGAGTTGCGAAGTATGGAAATATCACGAAGGAGTATTACCTTGCCGATGTTAAGATACCAAAGAATGTGGTTATAGACGGTGAGAATAGGACACTCCCAGTTGATACAGTATCAGATGTTGTAGTGAATTCGACATCAGTAGGGGTTAAAGTGAGATTCCCAATCACCATCTCAATGGCGTTTGAGATCCCAGTTGGAGTCAGTTACGGTGGGCAGTTCTAGTCGCCATTCAGTTTAATTATTGCTTTAGCGACATCCCCCCTGGTCTCTTCTAGTGCTCGTATAGCCTCGTCTTTAGACTTACCTGTCTGCTCCATAACAAAATTGATGTCATCGTCAGAGAAGGATTGTTCTTTGACATTACCAGTTATCTGGAATGTTACAACACCCTTCATGTCTACCTTTGTTACCTGTGGGTTCTCGATGATTATATTCCCTTCATCTGTTTCTATAACCACCCTGCTTGCCTCTATTTCGATTGTCTTTATACCCATCCTTTTGAACAGGGCTTCCATTTGTTTTGGATTTACACCCATGTTTAACATACTACCACCACGGATATTATGAGCGTAGGGATTAAAAAACACCGATGTGTTAACAGGTTATGCGAGTTATATCAAACCCGTCTGATATTGATGCCCTGTTGCCACCCAAGTGGGCAGATTCATTTAGTTCTAGGAAAAAGGCAATTGAAGTGTATCTTAAGTCCGGGGGTATCATAAAGGTTGGAGAAGTCAGAGGTTCATGGCCAAGGCTGATTTACCCAACTGTCGAGAAATTGGAGTCTGAGATTAGGGTTATAGAAAAGGAATTGGATAGAATAAACAAGCAGATAGAGGAGGCGAAGAAGAGAAAGAGGGACCTTGAAGATACACCCGATAAGATGCTTAAGGTTCTTCTAGACCCCCTATATTGGAAGCATAGAATGAAGTTATTGAGGGATCCAGAATATCGGGAGGTCTACGAGTTGGTCAGACCCCCTATACATCTACTCCACAGGCCAGACTGGAGAAAGAAGATTGAAATATTTGTCAAGAGTGAGGAATATAGGAATAAATTGAAGGAGGCGAGGCTTAGCGAGATAGGGAAGAGGAGAGAGTTTTTAGACGTTGAGGTCGAAAAGAGAATGGAATTTAGTAGGTCTGTGGTTTCGTCTCTTTCTGAGAAACTTGTGGCGAAGAGGAAGGAACTAGAAACTAGATTGAGCGCATTGAAGACGTTGCTTTCATGGGCAAAGGCTAGCAGGTCCTAGACACCTAGCATCCACCAGACAAATGGTTTTCCAACCAGTGTCTCAGATACTATCTCCATGATGGTGGGTATAATAAATACCAGGAAGAAGGCGAGCAATTGATGCTCTTCTATTTGATACCCTCTCTTTTCATCTGCTAATGCTACTAGAATTGAGATGAACCCAGCGTTCAACAACCAACTTATTATGCTATCTATCATCCAATCCCCCCATTATTCTGTCCAATGTCTTCTTCCCGATTGCAGTTTCTAGTAATTTTTTGTTTTCGAAGTTTTTTATATCAGATGCAAATTTTATCCCCAAGTTATATAACCTTCTTGCCTTTACCCTACCTACCCCCCTCAATCTTACCAGTGGTATCAACTCTTCTTTAACACCGTATTTGATTCTTAATCTCAGTCTTTCAATTTCTTTGAGTACATGGCTGCCGTTTTTTCCAAGTGATATCTTTGCCAGTTCTTCTGCTGAATATGCTATCCAGTCAGAATTTGATACGTACATCCTTAGTATCCCAGGCGCTATGTTATACTCTTCCAGTATCCCCTCTTCCGTCTTTTCGTTTATCCAGTCTCTTAGCATTAGGGCAGTCTTGAATTTTTCAAGGAATAGATAGTCGTCAAATCCAAGGTCTGTTACGTTTGCTCCTAGTGAGTCCTGCATAAGCACTGCCTTTTCCCAGATGCTCTCCTCTTCTCCCCGCCTTATATTTAAGTATGGCCTTAGTTCGTCTGTGTCAGCGATTAGATACAACCACCCAATTTCCCCGAAGTTTGCGTTCTTGAGTTTATCCAGAATCTTCTTTGCAGAGTATGGGTCGATGTAGAGTTCGCTCACTCTCTTTCCTAGTCTAGTTGCTTCAATTTTGTTGCCTGAGGATTCTATGAATCCCCACCTCTCTAGACTTTCGATTGTTCTATCCAGTACAGGTTTTAGTGGCTCTATACCCCCGTACTGGTGTGCCATTAGGGAGTGCATGAATAGAGCGTATAATTTCTCCCTTGAGTTGGTTATTTCCATTGAGACTGATGCGAGTACATGTGTTCTGAGGATCGGTTCACGGCTTAGTTGGGACACAACATCTTCAGGTCTACCATTTATGTACGTTTGCCACAGTGTCTCTTTTTCTGATTCTGATTTTGCCATTAGGAGAGCGATTCCCTTGTCGGAGTATTGTGGCCTGCCTGCTCTTCCAGCACATTGGAGGAACTCCCTTCTTTTGATTCTGTCCATCCCTGATCCTGTATATCTAGATGTTGTCCTCATTATGACCACATCTGCGGGTAGGTTCACCCCCATTGCCAGTGTCGGTGTTGCACAGACCACACGTAGGGTTCCATCCCTGAAGGCATTTTCGACCTCTGCCCTTTGTTCGTTAACCAGGCCGGCATGGTGGAACGCAACGCCATCCAGTACACAACTCGCCAGCCTTTTACACTGTTTTGTGGGTGTCTCTAGTGCCGACAATACTCTCTTTGATAACTCGACATATTCGCCATCACCGTTTATGTGTTTTGAGACAATGCTCTTTAATTGGTCTGCTGTTGCCTCAGCTGATCTCCTCGTCTGCGTGAATACGATGATGTTCTTGCC
>JALWQZ010000070.1 GCA_027077895.1 Microcaldota archaeon
GCAAGAAAACAAGGTTAAACCTTTTTAATCGCTAGATATTAAAAATAACGCAATGCCAGGAGATAGCATGAGGAATGGGAAAGATGGAAGGAAGCCAAAGAGGTGGCTGATAACCTCGGCCTTGCCGTATGTGAACAACAGGCCACACCTGGGGCACCTAGTGGGCTGCATCCTTCCTGGAGATATATTTACTAGATACCTGAAACTGAAAGGTGAAAACGCCATATACATCTGTGGAACTGACGAGCACGGGACCCAGAGCGAGATTGCTGCTAGGAACGCAGGGGTTTCTGTAGATGAATGGTGCAAAAAGATGCACGATGAACACGAGAAAGACTACTCCTGGTTCGAGATTGAGTTCACTAGGTTCGGGAGAACTAGCTCAAAGACGAATCACGAAATGACCCAGCACATATTTCTTGGGCTTTACGAGAACGGCTATATAACCGAGAAAGAGACCGAACAGCTGTACTGCGAACACGACAAGATGTTCCTCCCAGACAGGTATGTTGTCGGGAAATGCCCATACTGCGGAGCGGAAACGCATGCTGGGCAGTGTGAGAACTGCGGGAAGCTTTTAGAACCAACCGATTTAATTGACCCCAAATGTGTTTTGTGTGGGAACACGCCTGTGGTCAAGAAAACCAAGCACTTGTACCTGGACTTGCCAAAGTTCAAAGACAAACTGGAGACCTGGATCTCTGGGAACAAGCACTGGAAACCGAACGTGAGGAACTGGGCACTCTCACTCATTCCAGACTTGAAACCAAGACCAATCACCCGAGACTTGAAGTGGGGGGTAAAGGTCCCTCTGCCAGGTTTCGAGGACAAGGTTTTCTATGTCTGGTTCGACGCGCCAATAGGGTACATAAGCATAACGAAGGAATGGGCAGAGGAGAATGGAGAAAACTGGGAGGACTGGTGGAAGTCAGAGGACACGAGACTTATCCACTTCATAGGAAAGGACAATATCCCGTTCCATACAATAATATTCCCGTCAACGTTGATGGGCACGGAGGAAGGATTCATTCTACCTTACGATGTTCCTGCAATGGAATTCCTGAACTACGAAGGAAAGAAGTTCTCAAAGAGCAAGGGCGTTGGTGTCTTTTTGAAAGACGTCAGGGAAATGCCTTATCCACCAGACTATTGGAGAATCGCCTTGGTAAACATGATGCCGGAGACAGGGGACACCGACTTTACTTGGGCAGAGTTTGCAAAATCAATCAATGACCTAGCAGACGCTTATGGTAACCTAGTTAATAGGGTACTTGTTCTATCTAGGAAGTATTTTGATTCAACCGTGCCTAAACCTGGCGAGTTTAATGATAGAGACAATGAACTACTCAAGTTGATTGAAACTGTCCCAGACCAAGTTGCTAGGGAACTTGATTCGTTCAAATTCAGAGAAGCCTTGAAGAAAGCATTGTCTCTAGCGAGAGATGCAAACGCTTACCTGAATGCAGAGGAACCATGGAAGAAGGAAAACGAAGTGAGAAGGGCAACGGTCATATACTTAACACTGAATGCCGTCAAATCCGTTTCCATACTGCTAAAACCGTTTATTCCAAAAATTGCAGAGGATGCATTATTGAGATTGGGTGTTGAGAACCCATCCTGGGAAGATGCAAAGAAGGTTGATTTGAAGCCTAGTACAAAACTTGGTTCTCCTGTTATCCTGATAAAGAAGTTATCCGATAATGAAGTGAAAAAATGGGAGCAAAAATTTAGTGGAAGAAACGTGGAGGGAGTTAAAATGGTTGGTCAAATAAAATACGATGAGTTTGCAAAACTGGACATTAGAGTCGCCAAGGTATTAAAGGCAGAAGAAGTGGAGGGTTCTAGGAAACTAATCCGCTTGGAACTTGACGTCGGGGAACTCGGTAAGAGGCAGATCCTGGCTGGTTTGAAGAGATGGTACAAACCCGAGGACCTGGAAGGAAAACTTATAATCATCCTAGCAAACCTGGAACCAAAGAAGATGATGGGAATGGAGTCTCAGGGAATGCTCTTGGCAGCAGAGAAAGAAGATGATGTCGTTCTGTTAGCCCCAGAGAAGCCAATAGAACCAGGGGCAAAGGTTCACTGACCCAGTTTTTTCTTTATTACATCCACGACTTTCCATCCTGACTCTATTGCATAGGTTATCAACATTGTCTGGCTCAAGTCACCGACGGCAAAAATCCCAGGTATACTCGTTTCTAGGTCTTCGTTTACTACTGGCCTGTACGTTTTATCTAGTTCTATGCCTAGGTGCGCCAGCCATTCTTTATTTGGTATGCTACCTATGCATATGAACACGTGGTCAATGTCTATCTCCTTTTCTTTCCCATCGATTTCAATCCATGCTGTCTTGTGCCCTATTCTTGTGAGGTTTGAATTGAATATCAAATCGATTTTTCCCTCTTTAGCCAACTCTTCTATCTCTCCTACGTTTTCCTCTTTCATTCTGAAAAATTTGTCTCTTCTGTATGAGATATACACCTTAGCGCCAGCCTTCGCCAGAAGTATTGCTGTTTCCCCGGCGGTATCTCCACCACCAACGACTAGGCAGTTCTTTCCAGCATATTTATCTGGGTTCTTTAGCCTGTAGTGGACATTCTCTAGTTCTTCCCCAGGAACACCCAATTTCCTAGGTCTCCCCTGTATGCCTATTGCTAGGACAACGAATTTTGTGGCGTACTCTCCCTTGTCTGTTTTGAGAATAAACTGGTCATCCTGTTTCTCTATGTCTAGGACAGTCTCTTTTAGATGCAGATTGTCACCTAACCTACGGGATATCTCCTCCCATTTTCCTAGCATTTCTTCCTTTGAGCACTGTTCAAACCACAAATCATCGGGGGGCTTGTAATCTGGCGGGTGTTTTGTTATGGTTTTCCTTTCTGGATACAAGTCACGTATAGTATGTAATATGCTGTCTTTTTCCACTACTAGAAATTTTAATCCTAGTTCTAGTGCATGTATCCCTGAAGATATGCCCGCTGGCCCACCACCAACGATGACCACATCCA
>JALWQZ010000071.1 GCA_027077895.1 Microcaldota archaeon
CCCTCAATCCTGCCCGTTTGGCCAGGCTCCGGCACCCCCGCGCAGGTTTTTATTTTTTTGTGTATTCGTTAATATCATTTCCCATTTGCTTTGCCTTTGAAATCAAAATCTTTATTGCCGCGTTGAGTACTTCCTTTGCGGTTACCTGCCCATTGGTTTCTATGAAAAATATGAATTTTGATCTATCCTCTGAGACAATAGCCCCGGATTTCCTGCACTCACCACAGCCATTGCATTTGAGCGGGTCGAACACAATTTTGTCTCCTTCTAATTTTAGTGCTTTTCTAGGGCATGACTCAACGCATTCCTTTTTATTTTCGCATCCAGATGCATCAACGTTGAACACCATCTGATAACTTGCTAGACCTGGTTGCCATTTTGCGTGCCATTCGCCTATTCCAGGAATGGCCTTTGCCTCCAACCTTAATCTTTGTCCTTCTAGTAGGTCTACAATAGGTATCTTTCCGCTTACTGGTCTGACCTTAGGGTCTGATGATTGTAGATCTGAGGAGTATACAGTTTTTGGTCCTTCCACATCCAGGTTTAATGTCACCGTGTACGAATCCTGCTTGTCCTTCGTCATAGGTATCGGAATCATCTTTAAGTCTGTTTTTAAGGGCACCATTGCCAATCTGTGTGCAATGTACTCATCCCAAATTGAACTTGAATTTTCATATATGTAAATCTCATCTATTGCCATGGTGGGAACTTCCCCGAGGATAGTTCTTCTTAGAGCATTGACTGTAGCAGGGTCTGCATCTTCAATTAACAGTTTTAGATAGTTTGGCTTATCTTCAAGGGTAGTAACCTTCATTCAGACCCTCCTCCCTCTTCTTCCTCCTTTGGGTCTAGTTCCATCTCTAGGGATGGGAGTAACGTCCTCAATCAAGTCAATCTTCAAGCCTGCTCTTGCAAGGGCCCTTATCGCTGCCTGTGCACCTGGTCCAGGTTGTTTTGACTTTGACCCTCCTGGTGCTCTTACTCTAACATCCACATGTGTTATGCCTTTGTCCCTTGCCTTTGATGCAACTTCTTCTGCAGCGGCCATTGCCCCGTATGGTGATGACTTCTTTGTGCCACTGACTTGCATCGCCTGGCCGGCTGATGATTTTGCAATTGTTTCAGATCCAGTGATATCCGTGATAGTAATTATCGTGTTGTTTTTTGATGCATATATGTGCACAATACCTTTCATTCCATCAACCATTTACCTCGCCCTCCTTGACCTCCTCCTGGGGTTGGGCAGGTAGCCCGCTTGGTTCTTGCATAATCTTAGGCACACCCTTGTAGTATCCTATCTTGTCTTCTTCATCCCTTCTTACTATATACCCTGGGATTGTAACCTTCTTACCATTGATTGCTATTAACCCGTGAACTATAAACTGCCTAGCCTGTCTTATGCTCTTTGCTAGGCCCTTCTTAAACACAATTGTTTGGAGTCTTCTATCTAACCAATCTGTGGTCTTTAGGGATAAAACATCATCTAGGCTTGCGTTTTCGTCTGTGATACCTAGCCGGTACAATCTTCCAAGAAGTTCGGATACTCTCTGGTCTTTGTCCTCTTTTCTATAACCTAGTAGATGTCTAGCAAGCATTCTTATTCTTCTAATCTCTGTTTGGGCCTTCCATATCTCTCTTTTATTTTTGAGCCCGTACTCTTTCATTATCTTCTTCTCTTCTAGGACTCTTTCTTTCTGCCATGGGTGGCTTGGAGTATTATACTTCTTTCTTGATTTTTTAGGATCTCCCATTTAATCACCTCATTTCTTGCCGGGTTTATTCTTCTTTCTCTGTACACCTAGTGCTCTTCCCTTTCTAAATGAGGACCTTGTTCTCTGCCCTCTAACGGGCAGTCCCTTGGCATGCCTTATTCCCCTATAACTCCTCATTTTCTTTTCTCTCTCAATGTCCTGTCTTATGCCAAAGTCTAGGTCTGATTCTGTTAGATGCGTGTCCTTCCCTGTTTCATAATCCTTCCTTCTGTTAACCATCCATGAGGGCACACCGTATGAAGCAGGATCTAGAATAATCTTTTCAAGGGTTTCGGCCTGTTCCTCTGTTAGTTCTCCAACCTTTGCGTACTTGTCAATGCCCAGTTTTTGGCTTGCGACCTCTGCGATGGCATTGGCTAGGTTTACGCTTATCCCCTTTATTGCCAGTATCGCTTCTGGGATTGGTTTGTTCCCGTCTAGATCTTTGTTTGCAATTCTAACTATACCTCTAATCTCTTCTGTCATTTGGATCACCTATTAGACCCCAGCGCTAGAAATAGCTCCAGCACCAAGGGTCAGTGCCTACCGGCTCGCCCCGGTTGTGACTATATTTTTAACTATTCCATTTAAAAACCTTTCTATGTGACCTTGCTCTTTGTGTATGGTTTCCCTATTAAAAATCCGAAGTTTTTGTATGCCAATATATATAATTAAATGCGAGAATTTCTGGTAATGATTAAGATTTCTAACCAAATATAGTTAGCAGATTAATATTTCAAATTTAAACCCAATAGATTTATAAAGGAGGCCGGTGTTATCTTTGCGGTATGGGTAGACCGAGTGTTTTGAAGTCGTGGTTGGCTGAGGAGATGTCAGAGGGAAGAGTGGATATAGGCAGTGGTTCCTCAAATGAGTTCCTCCAGTTTGTTTCTAGGGTAAGGGAAAGTTTCATTAAGTCAGGATTTAAGGAGTTGGTACTCCCAATTGTAGGGGGAAAGTCGGATTTGCTTAAACAAAGAGGGTTCTCATTCTATTCAAACGATGCGTATCACCTGTCTGGTTCGATGAGGTACACGTCATTGTCATTTGATGACCTCAAACAGTTTGTTCCAGATGCTGATGAGGAATTGTACAAGAGGGTACTAGATGTTCTCGAAGACTACAAGTTAGGAAGGTTAAGTGCTAGAGATGTTCCTAGGGCTCTGGTGGCTAGGGTAGGGTTGCTTCTTGACCAGGCAATTCTGGTTTCTGACAAGGCCATACCC
>JALWQZ010000072.1 GCA_027077895.1 Microcaldota archaeon
GAATAAATACCACAAAGATGGACGATAAAAACCTTGCAAGGATACGTGGAAGGAAAATTGGGTTCGTATTCCAAAGTTATAACCTAATACCAAGCCTAAACGCATTACAGAATGTTGAAATTCCCTTAATATTTCAAAACCTAACCAAACAAGAAAGGGAGAAGAAGAGAGAAAAAGCAATTGAACTATTGACTAGGCTCGGATTAGGCAAAAGGTTAGAACACAAGCCAAACCAATTAAGTGGTGGACAGCAGCAAAGAGTGGCAATAGTGCGAGCATTGATAAACGACCCAAGTATAATCCTCGCAGACGAGCCGACAGGAAATCTAGATTCTAAATCTGGCAATGAAGTCTTATCCATATTCAAAGAATTAAACGAGGAAGGAAAAACGGTCGTTGTCGTAACACATGAGGCGTATGTGGCAAAAAGGGCAGAAAGAATCATAAGGATAAAGGATGGGAGGATACTGAATGTTAGATGATTATATCAAACTGGCTATGATAAACTTAAGCCACAGAAAAATGAGAAGTTGGCTAACTATAATAGGAATAGTGATAGGTATTGCCACAATATCCTCGTTGATGTCTATAAGCCAAGGTATGTATCAGGCAGTGTATCATGAATTTGAGATGATGGGAACGAACACAATAATGGTAATTCCAGGAACTGATGCAGGCATGATGCCCATGATGGGGTCAATGGGGGCCCATTTAAGTGAATCAGACGTGAATATTGTAAAAAACACTCCTGGCGTGGATTATGCAATACCCAACATATATAGGACAGCGGAGGTAAGTTTCAAGTCTGAAACAAAACCTGCATTCATATACGCAATACCCGCAGACAAACAAGAAGAATTTCTCCAGACGTTCCATGGGATATCTGTCATTAGTGGAAGATCGCTTAGGAGAGGAGATAAGTACAAAGCAATTGTGGGATACAATGTCTGGAAAAATATGTTTTCTGATAAAGTTGATGTTGGTAGATATATAAAAATTGATGGTGTTAAGTTTAGGGTTGTGGGTGTGCTATCACAGATAGGAGACAGAATGGATGATAATTCGATTATTATCCCAATGGACACAGCAAAGCAGATGTTCAACACAGGTGACAATGTCGACCTAATATTTGCAAAGGTAGGTAATGGTCTAAATGTCGAGAAGGTGGCCAATAGAATAGAAGAGCGATTGAAAAATAACCATGGAAAGAAAGATTTCCAAGTATTAACTTCAACTGATTTGTTGAAAAGGTCAGGACTCATACTAAATATGATAAGTTTGATAATACTGGGAATAGCAGGTATTTCGCTGTTCGTTGGGGCCATAGGTATAATGAATACAATGTATATGTCTGCCCTAGAAAGAACTAGAGAGATAGGAATAATGAAAGCAATAGGTGCCCACAACAGAGACATACTATTATTGTTCCTGATAGAATCTACAATAATAGGCATCATAGGTGGGTTGATAGGGCTTGGCCTAGGTTTAGGGGTAGCAAAGGTTATTGCAATTGTGGGAAAAAAGTGGTTACAGTCTAACATAATGCAGATGGTAGTAACTCCTGAACTGATTTTGGTCTCTCTAGGTGTTGCAGTGCTAATAGGTGCGTTGTCTGGCGTCATGCCAGCTAGGTCAGCAGCAAAACTAAATCCTGTTGATGCGCTGAGATACGAGTGATTACAGTTTCATTGCCAAAGCGTAGGCACTAGAGAACTTGAAGATAAACCCTGTCCTGTTTCCCTTTAACTCTTTTTCAATGTTATGCTTTTTTTCGTAGTATTTATGCGGTGGCACGCTGAACCTAAGAACTGCCTTACCCATATTTTCAGACTTCATAGCACGAATTATATCATTTAGGTTACCAGTGGCCAATAGGAGGTATCTAGACCTAAAGAATGGAGAATCCACCTCATTATCAGATGTCAGCACAACCCTACGCGAATCTTTAAACACTAATGCAGTTCCCGTGATATCTTGCAACTCTGGGATTAGGCCAGAGGCTACAACAGCCCCATCCACATCGTATAGGTATTTTTTAGGTTTGCTCTCCTGGACATCCCTAGCCAGACTAGAGTCGAACATCAATCTATGGCCACCAGGTAAGACAACCACACTTCTATCCACCTCTGCTAGATCACCAAGGTACAGGGTAAGCCGATTTAGCGACCCTCTTAAACTTATGTACTCAAACTCCTTCTTCATCTCTATATCAACTCTCTCCCTCCTTATTTGTGGGGGGATATCAAATGCGAAATCAATTCCGACATCACTATAAAATTTCAACACTTGCCTTGGGTCGGGTTTGCAAGAGTCTAAAGTCCTAACATCAACAGAATATGGCCTAGCAGGGTCAGAGAAAGCGATATCAAAATCACCCAATTTATCCTTCACTTCTTTGCTAAATATATCTGCATTAATAACCTGTGCATTATTAACTCCTGCAATCTCAATATTCTGTTTAGCCATGTCTACACGGTCTTTGTCTAACTCCACACCAAGCGCGAACCTACTGTATCTAGCAAATGAAATCAACTGAATGCCAACGCCACAACCTAAATCCACAATTTTATTCGTCTTCAGCCGTCTAGCGTGGTAATCAGCAACCAACTCATGTGTTGCGAGTCTGCCAGAATTAATGTCAAGTACATACGGCCTACTAAACTTATCCCCATATCTAACCTGGGCTAGAGCAACGTTGTATATCCTCTCTGCCTCATCCTCTGGAACTCCAAGAAGTTCAGAAAAATTAGATGGTTGATACCCTGCCCTTACCAGTTTCCTGGCCTTCTTAAGCATGCCCAAATCATACATAAACATCATTTTCTTTTAGATCTACGCCTAGATTTACTCTTGTCTGTTTGTTTCTTAGTGCTCACTTTCCTAGTATTTTTCCTAGTCTTATTT
>JALWQZ010000073.1 GCA_027077895.1 Microcaldota archaeon
TAATTATGTGGTGGTGGAATTGCCAAGAAGAAAAAGGAAAACCACAACGAAGCCGATGGGCAGAATATCAACTAAGTACATTGAGATTTATTCTCCTGAGGCCAGAAAGAGAATTGTTCTCCCTGTGAGATCTGGTGTTAGGATTATCCCCCACGAGGGCAAAGGCATTTATGTGGAGAATGGAAAGGACCTCCATTTTATGAACATGTACGGCAAGTTAGGTAAATACAAGAACGGGATTCAGGTAAGATTGGAGACACCAAAAAGAATGGTCATACAGTCAAACGGGCTCATACTATATACTCTCAAGAAAAGAAGCTATCAAACCTAGGCGTCAAAAAACAAAGGATAACGCTTGATGCAGAGAAGAAATACATTTTAGGTTTAGGCGGTGAACCCAGGTCAAAGGGAGGTGTATATCCGGAACTCCATGTAAGGGTGTTTGACACACCTATAACTCGGGTAACCGACAAGATATCAAAGCACAAAGAGAAGATAAAAAAGGCCCTATTAAAACCCACTAAGTGAATATCCACTGTTTCTTTACATTTATAAAGGGTATAGACTAGAAACTATTGTCTAGAATCTTCTACTAGACTATTTATCAAAAGCCAAAAAGGAGGGATGAAAGATGGCACAGTTAGGAGGACAACCAGTATTAATTCTCCCTGAAGGAACCCAGAGGGTTGTTGGTAGGGATGCACAGAGGGTTAATATCCTAGTTGCGAAGGCCGTTGCAAATGCGGTCAAATCAACCCTAGGGCCAAAGGGAATGGACAAGATGCTAGTGGACGACCTGGGAGACATAGTCATAACAAACGATGGAGCAACAATCCTAGAAGAGATGAACGTGGAGCACCCAGCGGCAAAGATGATGGTCGAAATTGCAAAGACCCAGGACAAAGAGGTCGGAGACGGTACAACGACAGCAGTAGTAATCGCAGGAGAATTGCTAACAAAGGCAGAGGAATTATTGGACAAGAAGATACACCCAACCGTCATAATAAAGGGATACAGAATGGCAGCCGACAAGGCAGTGGAATTATTGGACGACATCGCCATGGAGATAAAGCACGATGACGATGAAATGATGGAGAAACTGGCCATAACCTCAATGACAGGAAAGGGCGTTGAGGAGGCCAGAAAGAAACTGGCAGACATTGTCGTAAAGGCAGTAAAGCAGGTGGCAGAGAAGGACGGCCACAAGATTGTAATCGACACAGATTACATAAAGATTGAGAAGAAGCAGGGTGGAGACCTGGAAGACACAGAACTCATAAATGGGATAATAATAGACAAGGAGAGAGTTCACCCAGGAATGCCTAGAATAGTTAAGGATGCAAAGATTGCACTGATAAACGCACCAATTGAAGTCAAAGAAACCGAAACAGATGCAGAGATTAGGATAACAAGCCCAGACCAGTTGCAGGCGTTCTTGGACCAGGAAGAGAAAATGTTGAAGGAAATGGTTGACAAGATAAAGGAGAGCGGCGCAAATGTCGTTTTCTGCCAAAAGGGAATTGACGACCTAGCACAGCACTTCTTGGCAAAGGCCGGGATCCTAGCGGTCAGGAGAGTAAAGAAATCCGACATGGAGAAACTAGCAAAGGCAACAGGTGCAACGATAGTCACCAGCATCAAGGACTTGAGCGAGAAGGACCTAGGATTTGCAGGGAAGGTTGAAGAGAAGAAGATATCCGGAGAGAACATGATTTTCGTAGAGAACTGCAAGGATCCAAAGGCGGTTACAATCCTGATAAGAGGCGGAACAGAGCACGTGGTTGACGAGGCAGAGAGGGCATTGAACGACGCAATAGGTGTTGTGTCTTCTGTCATGGAGGATGGAAAGGCAGTTGCAGGTGGAGGTTCCCCAGAAGTGGCATTGGCCTTGAGACTAAGGGACTATGCAAAGACAGTGGGCGGAAGAGAACAACTGGCAATAGAGGCATTCGCGAACGCACTGGAAATAATACCAACAACACTTGCAGAGTCCGCTGGGATGGACCCAATTGATACACTGGTTGAACTAAGGGCAAAGCAGGAGAAGGAGAAGAACCCACACCTAGGAATAGACGTGTTCAGTGGAAAGATTGCAGACATGAAGAAGAATAGCGTTCTAGAACCAATGAGAGTGAAGAAACAAGCAATAGCATCAGCAAGTGAGGCAGCAGAGATGATTCTAAGAATCGACGACATAATAGCGGCCACAAGCAAGAAGTCTGGCGGAGAATCTGGTGGTGGAATGCCCGGCGGAATGGGAGGAATGGGCGGAGGAGAATTTGACTGAAATCCTCCCTAACCCCCTAAACCCCTCATACTATTTCTCCCCAAGAGGTAAGATATATAAATGATATTATTCCGAGTATTAACAGGTGAAAGAGGGTTATTCCTCTCAATTGTTCTCAAATGGAGGTTGAGTATATGAAAGATAGTGCGTATATACTGCTTGGCTTGGTATTTATTATGTCCATAGGCTTTTCTTTGGTTACATGGGATTCACCTGCAACCAATTATACGTGGGTAAAGGGAACTATAACTCTAAACGTAAGTGCAGACAACAGTACAATAACCGGAAATGCAAACGCAAGTTTTTATTATTGGGATAGCTCATCGTCATCATGGATCTTGATAGGGTCAGATAATTCAAACGCCACCTTGCCTGCCACATATCAAACAACATGGGATACACAAAATGTTCCTGACGGAGACTACAAACTAAATGCTACTGTTTCCAACGGAACAGATGTTGATACAAACGCAAGTTGGTGGGTAAGAGTCGATAACACTCCACCAAGTGTGGCTATACAAAGCCCACAGAACTCAACATACAATACAACCTCAATTGCATTAAACTACACTGTGTCAGATGCAAATCCAAGTGGAACATGTTATTAC
>JALWQZ010000074.1 GCA_027077895.1 Microcaldota archaeon
TAGTTAACAGAAGTATGCAGTACTACAAAGACATAAACATGACTGTCATATACACACTTGTTTCTGGGCTGAATTCAAGCAGGAACTACACAATATCGGACGTTCTCCCAGGATACTCTAGCATATCACAGATAGAGGTTGACCCCACACCTGCAAACTATTCTAGTGGCCCCAGTGGGCTTGCAATCACATTTGACGCGAACCAGACAGGGCACTTCAGTTATGTCTACAAACTCCCAGGTTATGTCTCCCTAGCATACATAGATGCAGTAGGCCAGCCAAGTATAAGTTACGCCACCCTGTTAAATGAGACCAACGAAACAAACTCCTCGGGCACGGTTGTGGTAAAGAAGAATGCGTTGACAGGTCTGCTCAGCCTAGTTGAAGCAGGGGCGTCTAGTTACATAGCCATGATAATAACCGGTTCGGTGGTTGCCTTCCTGTTGCTGTACCTAGAGACTAGGACACCCGTTGAAGTCACAGAGATATCAGAAGACGACATGATCCTGGCGGAGATGGAGTGAGTCTAGTGCAACCCTTTGTTATTGTTGTAACCTAACAGTTAGGAAAACTTTATAAATAAACTTGCATAGAAAAATATTCACCTGGAGGGGTTTTCATGAATAAGGAGATGTATGCTTTCACGCTTGTATTTGCTCTACTAGCCCTAGGCATGTCCATGGCTAGCCCAATTCATCTGGTAGGCCTGGGCACCTATGGAAGTTCACCAGTGTATATGCGACCGGTGACTCCAATAAAAATGGTCCCAGTGAATTCTGGGGGGCAGTCTGGGAGCATTGTTTCTGCCCCGAGCGTCCCATCTGTTTCAACAACACCAAAGCCGACAGAACCTTTGAATGCCTCTGGTTCTAGGAATACATTCGAGCCAAGAAAGCCAGTGGAGCGTATTCATCCTATTCAATCAACAGGCAACAACTCCATACTTGAGGTTGAGTACACATGCTACAACTGTTCGACACCTATAAATATCCCTCTAGGTAATGGAACGTACACCCTGCAAAGAATGGTCATAAACTACAACCTAGCCGAGAATGACTGTGAGTACGTTTCACCCATGTACAGGGATTCATTGGGTAATTTCTTCTACATCGTCCCAGACACTGGATACGTTGTTATGTGCCCAACACAGAACACGACTGTGATAAACAACATCCAGAACGTATCAACTAACTATATAAGAATAGTTCCCAATGATCCATCAAAGGGACCTATAAAGTTCAACATGCTTGATGTGAAGGTTTACTGGAAGGATGAACCACCAATTGCAACTGGATACTCCTCGTTCCCAACATGTTCGCGTAGAAATATAACCCTAGATTTTGATGTCAGCGATTCAGATTCCAACATATCCCAGATAAACATAATAATGGACAACAGCACATTGCTCAACCGCAGTTTTAACACTCCAAAATTGCATTTCAATTTTACACACGAAGTTGTGAATCCTGGTTACCACATGTTTAACATCAATATAACCGATGAATATGGTGCTTCATGGTGGAGAACGACAGCATGGTTCGTAAAACCTTCTCCTGATTTTTACGTCAGGAACGTTTCAGTTTACTCAACCGACAATGCGCACCCAGTGAATGTTAGCATGGTTGTTGGGAACAATGGCGACTCATTGAATGGAACCTACTACGGCGCAAACATGGCAATGATTGTTCTTTACGTAAATGGTGCCATTAAGAAGGTTCTCCAGGATGTCAGGTTGGACGCTGGGCAGACGAAGGATATAACCACTAGTTTAAATGTATCTACACCTGGTAACTACACGCTTACGGTTAGGATACTCAACCAGATTATAGACACGTGCTCAGACCTGAATACGTCAAATAATGTATTCTCAACTCATTTCAATGTTATCCAAGCGAACAGGCCACCGAGGGCAGACTTTTACTGGACTCCTAGCCAGATTGTTGCCAACAGGACACCAGTTGTTTTCTATGATAATTCAACAGATCCTGACAACAATATTGTCAAGTGGGTGTGGAACTTTGGAGATGGAATAACTGTTTACATGACAAACGGCAACCACACAAGCAACATAACTCACGTGTTCACACAACCAGGGACATTCTATGTAAATTTGACCGTTGTTGATTCAGGAGGGTTAAAGAATTCGACAGTTAAACCTGTCAATGTTCTAGGTCTTCCTGTTATCAATGAGTTCAAGGCCACGCCAAGTTCAGGCTACGATCCTCTTACAGTTGAGTTTACTGTGAATGTTACTGACCCAAATAACATCAACTCAAGTAATCTGAGCGTCACTGTATTCTATGGAGATGGGAAGTCAGTTAGCACACTTGTCTCTGGGGCAACAGGGGTCATCTACTTGAACCACACGTATGAGTACATGGGTAACTATACGGCTAGACTAGTTGTCAATGACGGCTACGGTCTATCCACCAATGCTTCCACACTAGTTAGAGTAAGTGACGCTGCACCAGTGATAACGGACTTTGAGGCAACACCACAAAATGGTAGTGCTCCACTAACAGTTAATTTCTGTTTGTCCGCATACGATGCAAATGACAATGAATTGACCGGTACCCTGTACTACGGAAATGGAAACAAGTTAGAGTTTGTCCTAAAAAACACCAGTTATTCAACCCTAACGTGCTATGCGATTAATTATACGTATTCAAAGCCTGGATCCTACAATGCTATGTTTGTTGTAAAGGATAGGGATGGTCTTGAGGATTATGATATAAGACCGATAAACGTTACACAAGTGGAACTTCCGGATCTTACAATCCCAAGCGTGAACATTTCCAGTAGTATAAATGAAACTGAACCGGTTAATATAACTGTTTATGTGAAAAACCAGGGAAATGCAAACGCAACCAATGTTGAAGTTAGAATGACACAAGCATTTTCAGCAATGACTAGGGTTGCAGCCATGTCATCAACCGCATCAAATTCAACAACAGGTAATGTTAAGTACGTTAATGTGTCTGCAGGCGAAACTGTCCCTGTCGTGTTTACCTGGGTCCCTGGGGTATATGGGAACTACACGCTTTACTTTGATGTTGATCCAGTGAACGTTGTTCATGAGTCAAATGAGTCAAACAATGAGTACACGTTACATGTGCACGTAAATCCATTACCTGACTTTGCAGTCTATCCTGATCTAATCACGTCCGAAGGATTAACTCAGGGACAGCCAGGTAACGTTTCGGTTCAAGTCTTAAACATAGGCCATACAGGAGGAAACGTTAGCGTTACACTATCTTACACTGGCTTTAACTCAACCTTGAACAAGTCTGTTTACATACCTGCTGGTCATGAGCAGGAGTTGACATTCCAGATAACTCCAGTGAGCGTCAATACAACAGTGAATGTTTCTCTGATGGGTGGAGATGAACTTAACTACTCAAATGATTTTGCCACCAAGAACCTGTCTGTCAAACCATCGTACCCAGAACTAGAAATAACCAACGTTTCGGTATCTGCCAGTGAGACAAGTGCTATCCTGCTATTTAACACCACCAACAAGGCAAACGTGACCGTCTATTATGGCAACAGTACAAACTACACTAGTGAATTCTACGATAACTCCTCTTCTATGCACCATGCATTCAACATAACTGGGTTAGTGCCAAATTCAACCTACTACTTTGAGATAGACGCAATTGGCGTGTATGGGCAGACTGCATCTTACAATGGCTCATTCACTACACTGGCTAACACCACCCGTTTGTTAGACGTAGCAGTGGCCAGTTTGGAACTGCCATCTAGTGCTAGAGTTGGTGAGCCATTTAACATAACTGCTATCTTCTCAAATGACGGCAATACCAATGTTACAACCCTAGCACAAATACTCATTAATGGAACTGTAATATTTAGTGATAATATAACGCTAGGTGTGTATACTAACAAAACAGTTCATATTACTTACATACCCAATGAAACAGGACAGTACACTATTACTGCCGTTATTGACCCTGACAATGCTTTAAATGAAATAAACGAAACGAACAACGAGATAACAAAGACAATCAATGTAACCGAATTGCAACCTCCCGTTGCTGTCATACCTCCAGAGACATGGGTGAAGGTTGGGGAGAACGCGACCTTCAACGCTAGCAACAGTTACGACCCCGATGGCACCATTGTTTCTTATGCCTGGAACTTCGGTGATGGAACAAATGGAACAGGGAAAGTCACGTATCATGCGTACAACTCCACAGGGTTATACATCGTATCCCTAACGGTCACAGACAATGATGGTTTGACTAGTAGGGCTAGGGAGCTTGTGGCTGTTTGGAATGATACTGGGTTACCTGATTTTATCCCGTACGTCAACAGCACCAGTGTTGTTGCAGGTGAGTTAAATGAAATACAAGTTTGGATATACAATGTTGGTAATGTCTCTAGCAATGTGACATCCTTTGTTTTAATGACATATGGAAACTCATCTGTAAACTTGACAAAGACCGTATTTATAGGTGCAGTTAACAAAACAGTGGTACCCATTAATATCACACTACCAGAGAATGCGACAGACTTCATATTGAATATCACAGTGAATCCAGGACATTCTGTGAACGAGTCAAACTACTCTAATGATGAACTAGTCGTTAACTTCACTGTGTTACACAGGCCTGTTGCAAAGTTCTCTGCTGAGCCATCTTCGGGATATGCACCTTTGAATGTGTTGTTTAACGCTAGCAACAGTTACGACCCCGATGGCACCATTGTTTCTTATGCCTGGAACTTCGGTGATGGAACAAATGGAACAGGAAAGGTCGTATCTCACAGGTACTCAAAGGCAGGCACATACACTGTTACTCTAACTGTGACTGATAATGATAACCTGACTAGTGAAGTGTCTAGCACCATTAAGGTTTCAACTAGGCCGTCTGGAGGCGGCGGAGGAGCAGGAGGGGGTGGCGGATTTGTTATACACATTAATCCAAATCCGCCTCAGAAAAAGCCATCGTCTGTGACAAAGCCTAAACTAGTGAGTTATTACGCAGGGCATTTGTTTGTTGTGAGAGGTTATAATTACGATGCAAACTCAAATGAGACAACTATTACGACGGTCGTTCGCGGCACAGGAAATGTTACACTGTACCAGATAATAGACACAATACCAAAGAGTATTGCAAAGAACATCACGATGATCTCAATATCACCTACTCCTGATAAAGTCATAAAGGCAGATCCAGTGGTTTCTTGGATGGTGGGTTTAGGAGCAGGGCAAACGTTCACATTCAAATATACTATTCATGGACATGTCCCAATAGGCAAGGTAGCCGCCCTGCAAGCGCCGAAGGTTAAAGTAATCTCCAGTGTTTATGTTAAGCCAAAACCAAAGAATAATACCACTGCGCCGGTCAATACTACAAATGGAACTGTGTCACACAATGCTACCATATCACCCATAACTGGCCTAGTGACATTTGCCCAGGGGAATATAAAGAGTCTATTGATTGTACTCCTGCTGGCAATATTCATAGCGCTAGTGGCAGTTTACTTTGATGTTGTTGACAAGGTTAGAAATGTGACGACGTCTGTGGCTCCTAGTGAAGAGATAAGAGAAGTTAGCATATCTGAAGAATCAGATAGGGACATTGTTAACATCATAGAGAGATCAGTGCTGGGACCTGGAACTCAGGAGTCTGAGAAAGAGCATTCGGAACCGGAGACACCTAGGGACAACCTCAGCGATTACTGACCCATTAATCCATTCTTACTGGTTTTATGGTGTGAATCTCTCTACTTTATAGTAGGTTATGTCCCCTTCCTTGTCAACCACTGCGAATACCATCTTCTTCCTTACGTTCTGAGCGAGTCTGACTGACCTAGAGATTTCTGTGAACTCCATTTTGTGGTTCTCTTCTATTATATGGACTAGCCAGTTTGAATGTCCTTCTCCTGGTTTTACCCCTCTAGGATAAACTCTATAATGAGCACCAAACTTGAATCCAGTTCTAACTATATATCCTCTTTCCCTCAGATCTCTGTAAACTAGGTATTTCATCGGGAAGAGTTTGTCTTTCTTTGATAGGTACTTCATTAAGTCATCGAACTGGACTGGTTCATCATTCTCGTTTATTACTCTAAGGGATTCTCTTTTTTCAGATAGGTACAGCGCTTCCTCAGGAGATAGAAGCAGTTTTCCGTTTATGTTCTCGCCGTATCCTCTATCCAGGAGTTCTCCAGTTAGGCCAGGGGAGGTCACCCAAAATTTACCATGTGTAAACAGTATCATTTGCTATCCTCCTCGATTGATTTCATAACTCTCTCGGCGTGTGGTTTTACTTTCTCCATGAGTTCCTTCTTTGTTGCCACGTAAACATACATATGGTCCCATTGTGCTTCGGAGAGTATCCTTGATATCAATGATACCTCCTGTATTTTGTAAATCTCATCTCTATATAGGATAGGAATTGACAACCCTCTAAACCAGGGTGTTGGCACGTAAAACACCACATCTAGAGGGGAAACACCTGCGTCACTTGCAATCTCCTCTTCTATTTTGCGCATTTTCTTCTTATCTATGCCCCCCAAGAATAACCAGTTTTTAAATTCCCTCAGCCTTCTCTGGTATACCCTCTTGTACAAGTTCCTATTCATTATCCTTTTCACTATCTCAAATGCACTCTTGTCCTGTGGGAGTATATTGTACATCACATAGTTGTCGTCGTATTTTATCAGGTCTTCTACGGTCATTACATTGTTATTTATCGCCTCGTTGACTGCTTTGTCTATCATCAGCGATGCTATTGCTCTAGTTTTGTGTGTGTAAACACTTGCGAACATCATGAACCTGCCTATGAGTAGATACTCTGCAGATAACAGGCCGCTTATGTCTAGAGCGATTTTGTCATTGAAGATTACTTTTTTTCTTATTAGTCTGTCTAGGTCAATTAGCCCGAATGCCACGCCAGTGTATTTGCTGTCTCTCATTAGGTAGTCCATACGGTCAGTTCCTATGTCTCCTGTTATTACACGTCCCTTTGGACTCTCGAATATTCTCCTAATCTCCCTGGGTTCTATCCCATTATCCCTTAACACGTCTGCTACGGTTGACTTTTCTATTAGGTCGAGGCCTATTCCTTCGTGGTCTTTTCCCAATTTGGCTTCTAGAAGATAGTCAAAAGTGTGAGGGAATGCGGCGTGTCCGATATCATGTAATAACCCATAAATCTTGAGTAGATCAGTGGATTCTTTTTCGAACCCTAGTTGCTGACAAACCTTCTCTGTTAGATGATAGACACCAAGTGAATGTTCAAATCTATTGTGGTTTGAGCCAGGGTAAACTAAATCGGCGAATGGTATCTGGTGCAGCCTTCTCAACCTTTGCATTTCTGGGGTATCAATTAGTGCCTCGCTCAGTCCGTCAAATTTTATGTCCCCGTGCACAGAGTCCTTTATCCACATGATTTTATTTTTAGGTCGCTTCTTATATTATTTTACTGGTTTGTCTAGTATTGGGGCTAGTCTTTCAATATGTTTCTTTTTGCCATATCTCCCATAACTATCGTATGGCATGTCCGTTGGGGTCTTTGTCTCCAGTAACACGCCCTTTGCAATTTTCATTTTTGGAGTTAGGTACACGTCAAAGGGTCCGACGTTCGCAATCTCCAGGACTATCTTTCTTGGCCTGGCTTCGTATTTTGATGGGAACCCGTGGCCAGATTCTATTAGCATTGCGGTCTGAGTTACGGAGATGCCTAGCCTAGCCAGTGTTGACCTACCTTCAACAAACATTGCTAGTTTATTGCTTATCGCTATTTTTTCGTATGTCCTGCCGAGAATAAAGTCTCCAGGTTTTAGTGTGTATTTTTCGCCCTTGCCTATCTCTATGACTTCGTACATATCATCGATGTCCTCCCCGCTTGTTGGATCTATTTCTCCACCCAGGGGTATAGCAAATTTGTTGTCTAGTCTCATGAATATGGCACTTGGTTTTAATAGGGATTTGTTAAATGGCTCTACAACTAGGTCTCCTGACCTTATGGCCCGCATTATATCAATATTCGAGTACATACTACCACCAGCATATTTTTATTCTGGTAATCTAATAACTCATAGGTTTATTAAAATGGTTTGGTGGTCTTATGCAGATGGATCCTTGGTCGACTAGGACGATTGATTATGAAAAGTTGTTTACTGATTTTGGGATAGACAGGATTGGAAAACTAGATGAAATACTATCTGGGAACCCCTTGTTTAGGAGGGGGATAATATTTGGGCACAGGGATTTTTACCAGTGGTGGAATGATTTTAGGAACGGGAAGAAGGTGTCTATCCTTACTGGGATGATGCCGTCTGGGCCGTTTCACCTAGGGCATAAGATGGTTGTTGATCAACTTGTATTTTATCAAAACCTTGGGATCCCAATCACTCTTGCAATTGCAGATGTTGAGGCTAGGACGGTTAGAAAGAAGACGCCAGATGAGATAAGGGAGATTACTGTGAATTACTTGACGAATTATTTTGCCCTAGGTTTGGACCCTAAAAAGACAGATGTGTACATGCAGACCAGTAGGAGCGTTCCGTATTACCGGCTTGCGTCTTTGATGGCAGGTAAGGTCACGTTTGCGGAGATGGAGGCCATATACGGAACATTGTCGCCAGGTAAGATTGCATCTGCTTTGATCCAGGCTGCGGATATACTCCACAAGCAGTTGGATGGTTATGAGGGGAAACATAGAATTTTAGTCCCTGTTGGTCCGGATCAGGATCCCCACATAAGATTGGCTAGGGATCTAGCAGAAAGGATAGGACTTATCAAGCCTAGTTCTACGTACCATATATTCATGAAGGGCCTTGATGGGCAGAAAATGAGTTCTAGTAAGCCGAATAGTTACATAAGTCTAGATGAACCAATTGAAGATGCATTGAGAAAGGTAAAAAACGCGTTGACAGGTGGTAGGATATCCCTGGAAGAGCAGAAGAAATTAGGCGGTGAGCCAGACAAGTGCATGATTTTCTCCTTATACCTCTACCATTTCGAGTTATCTGATGAGGAATTGGACAACAGGCGGAGAATGTGCGAGTCAGGTAAACTAATCTGTGGTGACTGCAAAAAAGAACTTCTTGATAGAATCGAGAAATGGTTAGTGGACATTCATGCTAAGAAGGTCAAGTACAGGCCAATAGCGGAAAAGATGGTTGATGAGATGATGGACTACCCGTTCTAGGCGAGTATATGAAGGTGGATATGCACGTTCACTCTTGGTGGTCACGGGATGCCGTTTCTAGGCCGGACCAGATTCTCGACCAGATTGAGAAGAAGGGAATTGATGGTGTTGTGGTTACAGACCACGATGCAGCGATGATACTTGAGGAGATATCCACTAGGAAAATCATACCTGGTATAGAGTTCTCGACGGATTTAGGCCACCTCTTAGGATTTTGGTTTTATGAGAAGTACCGTTCGGGAAACAGGGTAAAGTTTGAAGAGGCAGTTAAACTAATAAGGGATTCTGGTGGTTTAGTCTTTCTCGCTCATCCATTTGACGGCCATAGGTCATTTAGAGTTGAACAGAGGGTTGTCTCATTGATAGATGGTGTAGAGGTTTGCAATGGAAAAAACAAATCTGATGATGCAAATAGGGCAGCGAGGCAATTCGCAAAATGGCATAAACTGCTAGTTTCTGCAGGGAGTGACGCGCATTTCCCGGGGGAGATAGGTCGGGCTTATGTGGAGGCGAGTTCTAAGACCCTTGAAGGATTTAGGAAGAGGTTTGAGAGAGGAGATGTCGTTGTCCACTGTGGTAGGCAGAATCTAGTGTCACAATTACTCTCATTTTCAAAGTCAAAGTTCCAGCAGTACACCAACTATGCCGGGAGACCTGGTTCCTATTCTAAGATCTGACTGGATTCTGCGATAACAGGAATTCCTCTAGATAGGTTTACAATTACAACGAAGACACTAAGCCAGAATACCCATGAACCAGGTATCGACCATATCATGGACGCTCCTGCAAGTATGAATAGAAGCAGTTTCCCTCCGCCTATTGCGATTCTCATTATTCTACTGGTTACTAGGAATTTTGCTAGTCTACCCTTTGGCAGATCATAGACGCTCACCCCCCTAGACGCTGCTATGCTCCGTATTGAGTCGGTTAACACACCCCTTGGTATGACAATTAGTGGCGCCCAGACAGGAATTATGTGCTCGTAGGAAAAGAATATCCACAACATGTATTCTGTTATCCTATCTGCTATAACGTCTACTAGACTGCCTATTGTCGTTTTTTGGTTTAGTTTTCTAGCCAAGTAACCGTCCAGTGCGTCCATTAGGAAGGATATGACTATTAGCGCAAGACCCAGTATCCTAGATGTTGTGTTGTTCAGCCAAAGTAACGCTACTGCAATTGGAATTAGCCCTGTCCTTATGACACATACTGTGTTAGGTGCGTTCCAAAACATCACTTTGCCTCCTCAAGATGATAACCCTCTATTCTGAAGAATCCACATAAAATCCCTGCGTCTATGAATCCATGGGCGTATGCTATTGCTTCCAGTGCAGTGGCGTACTCGCCTTTATTTGCGTAGTACACTGCATCGGAGTAGTAATCATTTGCGAACTTCAAGAAGGCCTTTGATTTCTCGTTGTCCTTGACTACCTCTAGTCTATTTAGAGCATCACTGGTTATCTTTAAACATATGTTGTATTTCTCCCTGGCATTTGGCATGTTGAAAACAAAGAAGAAGAAATATAAAATTGTGGGGGTTAGGGGTTAGCAAGGATCTCAGACAGACTTCTTGAGTTCCTTTCCTGGCACGAACTTTGGAACCTTCCTTGCTGGGATCTTCATCTTTGCGCCTGTCTGTGGGTTGACACCCATTCTTGCCTTTCTCTTGACAACCTTGAAGGTCCCAAATCCAACTAGCCTGACTTCCTGGCCCTTCTTTAGAGCCTTTGTTACTTCATAGATAAAGGAATCAACCATCTCACCGGCTAGTTTCTTTGTTACACCAGTGTCGTTTGCTATTGCTTCAATCAATTCAGCCTTATTCATTCCCCATCACCTCGAAAACGATTATTGCATGAGATTTAGATATATTCGGGTATTTAAGCTTTACGTATAATCTTGTCTATATAATCCTTTTCGGAATCGTGTAACTGGCCTGGGATCACCAAGCAATGAAGTGGCCCGCCAAAGTCCATATCCACCATGTTTTCTGGGAGTCCGTAAACCAAGTCCTGCTCATCTGAACCTAGCCTAGCGACCACCAACACTGATTTTATGTGGTTTTCACTGTCCAGTGAGATTAATCTCTTTATGGCCTCGTTTGCAGTCATGTACCTGTTGTTCGCTCTGTCTATATCCAGGA
>JALWQZ010000075.1 GCA_027077895.1 Microcaldota archaeon
GGATACAAGTCACGTATAGTATGTAATATGCTGTCTTTTTCCACTACTAGAAATTTTAATCCTAGTTCTAGTGCATGTATCCCTGAAGATATGCCCGCTGGCCCACCACCAACGATGACCACATCCAACTGTTCCATTATTTAGTTAAACGAAGGTAGGGTTTTAAAATTTAGACGGTCGTTAATGAATAAAACGACGAAGGGCGATGTAATTGGGTAAGAAGGCCCGTTCCAGTAAGAGCAAGAGGCAAAAGAAGAAGGCTAGGAAGTTAAGTAGGTACCCTCTATTTAGAGTACTCTTTTTGCCGAGGAAGGAAAGAGAAAGGATTATCCCCAATGTGAGGGATAAAGACGTTGTTGATTTTCTCGCTCATATTAGGAGCAAGTCAGGGGTTACTGAGAACTTTGATTTCCCTATACCCCTTGTTGAACTTATACGGCATGTCGGGGGAACTGGTCTTGGGATGAGTCGTAGGTTTTCAGAGGGGGATATTGTGATGTTGCCTTCTGGTCACAGAGTCAAAACCAGAGAGATGGATGGCAACGAGTTTTGGGTTCATTTGCCATATACTCAAGTGGAGGACCCTGAAAGGTTTTTTGTTGCAATTGATGATGCTAGAATAAAGAATAAGGGCACGCCAATATTTGATGACCTCTCGGATTTTTGGAAGAGAAGGTTGAGAAGGAAGGTATCTAGAAGGAATTCGGAATCGGAGAGGGCGTTGCAGAAGTTACTGGATAAGTTTAGACAGGGAAAGACCCAGGCAAATTTTGTCAGATTGGCCTTGAAGATAGGTCAGGGACATGCTATGTATAGAGGTTGGAATAATATACGTATAGGTACAGAGGTCCCAGTTTATGTTAAGGACAGCGATGTTGGTGAAAGGGAGGTAGGGTCAAGGGATTTATTTTTGTATGGGAAGAGGTCCAACGATGGAGATACGTATGAGGGAATAAGCATTGAGATAGAATCTTCGTTTGGTACTCCCTCGTTGAAAAAGATGATGTACGGCTTGATAAAGTCAGTTAATGTTGTTGACCCAAGGAGTAACCAAGAGGCAAAGATAAATCTTGTGCATAATATTGTTTTGACTCCAGAGAATAAGGTTCAGAAGAAGGTTAGGGATTTACTAAAGATTGATAGTTGGAGCAAGGTAAAACATGAGATAGATGGCTTGTTTGACCCAGAAAAGATTATCTCTAGAATGCAAAGCAAGAAGAGTTACTTAACAGAGGTCCTAGAGCACTTAGATAAGTCTGATCTTCACAAGTCCATCTTAACAGAGAAAGAAAGGAAGATTATCCACGACACGCTTGAGGATGTTAAAAAGGGTAAAAATTTCCCTCAGGATAGGTGGGATGAGATTCGTGGTTTAATAAACAAGGTCCATAAATACAATCTGGATAGGCTTACGATAGACTTCAATGTTTCTGATGAGATTGTTAACTATCTACTTGGGAAGCCGATCAAGATAGATGGCAAAAATATTAAACCGAAATACTCTCATTTCCTGCAGTATAACACTTTGTTGTACTTCTTTTCAAGGGGATTTAAGGATAGCATAAAGGAAAGAGTTCTCAAGGATTTGCTGTTGAATGATAAGAATACAGATAAACTCATTAATGCTGCTCTTTCAAAGAAGATCAATGAGAATGCCACCCTTGAGATTAGCCCAATAGCCATGAAGGAAATCCTAGATAACATGGCAAAGCACATGAGAAAGTCATTACAGAATACGGTATTTTACCTAACAGATTCAAGGGGGAAGAAGGTTAAGAAGATCATTATGTTCAAGAAGGTCCCGGAAATGTATAGGCTAAGACCTGTTGTTATAACGCCAGAGAATAAGGAATGGCTTGCATATCTTGACGAATTGGAAGTATACCGGAACGAGTTAGACAAGAAAATAAAGTCCGACGAACCGATAACAGACATACACGACGGCAGGCCAGTAGGGAGAAAATTAAAGATGAAGTGATATCTTTAATATTAGCCTTCTCAGTAACTCGCTAGGCACTGGACTGGTTCCAACCATCGGATCATATTCGACAATGTCTGCTGATATGATATCTCTGTTTTTGATTTCGTCCCATAATTTGTTGAAATCCCATCCTCCTGGCACGGGTGTTCCAACTGGGATATTGTCCAAAACATCTAGGTCAACACTTAGATAAACTGGATTCTTTGCCTTTCCAAGTTTCTTTGCCAGGTCCCACTCCTCTTTCTCCCCAGTTCTTGGGCCTTGAATTTCCATTCTGTCCAGACCAAGAATTTCGGATATTCTCCGATTGACGCTTGCATGACTCTCCTTTAATCCCAAGTAGGAGTCTAGTAGATCCCAGTGTGCGTCAAAGCAGAGGTAATTAAACTTTCGCCCAGAATCAAGCATTGCTCTTACAACAGGGAATGTTATGCTGTGTTCTCCGCCAAGGGTTATTAGTTTCAACTTGGGGTTTTCTTCTAGAATGCCCTTTACCACTTCGTAGATTCTGTCTAGGGTTGCCCTTGGGTCTCCATAGACAACGTCAATATTGCCGACGTCCACCAACTTAACATCGTCTAGTGTGCCCAGTTCAGGGTCGTATGTTGACGCCCAGTTTCTGAATTCCTCCCTTACCCTATCTGGGCCTAGCCTAGTCCCTGGCAGGCCGGTGGTTGTAGAATCAAAGGGCACTCCTAGTAAGGCGACCTCCGCTTCGTCAAGTTCGTATTCATTTTCCCAGACGAAGTTAGTCCGCCTTACTAAGAATCTCCAGTCCATCTTAGGACCTCTTTCTGACTACCTTCACCTGCCCCATAGCCTTCATGTACTCTACTTCGTCGCCGGGCCCTGCATTGACTTCTGGGTTCTTCGGGGCTTCAAATGTTTCGTAGGTTTCCATGTCCATTATCTGCCACTGGTCTCCCATGTCAGCCAGGATTTGTCCGACCTTCTTTTCAACTATAGGGATGTGGACTTCCGCATCAACTGGTTTCAACAACTGTTTCTTTTCACCATTGAATATCCCTAGTGCGACTACTCTAGCCTTCGCTGAACCGTGCTTGCCTGGTTTTGATGTCTGTATGTCAACAACCTTGCATGGTACACCATCAATTATCACGTACTTTCCTTTCTTCAGATCCTTCACCTGTGCTATCATGTAATCCGCCATTTTCTATCTCCTCCCCTGGTTTTAGTCCTAGGTATCCTGCTATCGGCAGGCCGATTATCATCAGCAACCAATAAGACAGCAGTCTATCAATCATGGTTTCTAGACTGGCAATAACTGTATTAATATTTGATGCAGAATATATAACTATCATTGTCCCCTCTGTCAGGCCGACTCCACCAACGCTGACTGGTAGCGACCCCACAACTGTTGAGAATATGTAAGCCAGTGCTATTATGGGGAATGATGCATTAACCCCTAGGGCTAGAAATATGGTGTACGCCCTTGTCATTTCTAGGAGCCAGTATATAGTTGAGAATATGAAACCGGTGACCATTACGCGTTTGTTATTTGCTATTTCAAATACATAATCATAATACTTGTTAACATATTTCTCCAGTTCCTTCTCATAGTAGTTTAGTACTGGGATTCTCTTCATTATCCAGTTGTGCTTTGCCAGGAACCTGTTTATTTTTGAGGTTTTTATTTTCTTTCTTAGTGTGAAATACCACAAGCCCAGTAGTATCGACGCTGAGAACAGGAACGCGGTTATCAATAGAGCCATGACTGTTTTTGATAGGTGGACCAGGTATACTCCGTAGAGTATCGCAATTCCAGATATTATCATGAACGCAAACATGTCAACGATTCTTTCCACTACTATCGTCGCGAAACTTGCGCTGTAACTTATCCCCCACACTCTTTTCATGAAGTATGCCTTTAACGGCTCACCCCCGACTCTCCCGCCCGGCGTTATGTTGCTCACTGCTGCCCCACTTAGGCTGAGTTGCATAGTGTCCCTTATTCGTATCTTTGGATACACTGGTTTTACAAATACGTGCCATCTGATATTCAGAAAGAAGAGGTCTATGGCTTCAACCAGGACTGCTAGTGCTAGGTATTCTGGCTTGGCCTTTGTCAAGGCGTTCCACACATTCTGGGGGCCTAGCCAAATGAATATCCCAGCGAACAACAGAGTCACTATCGCGATGGACACCAGTAGTGTCTTGTATTTCCTAGCAACCACGTTCTCATTAAGACAGTACTATTTTTTAAGTTTAGTTCTCATATCTAATTCATGCCAGAAATACCCTTGGTTGACGTCCATTTTCACATAACCGAATACAAACCTCATGAAATCCCAGGAATTCTCTCTAGACTAGAGAGTATGAAGTTGGTTGTATCCAGCGGCATAACACCCACTGATAATGTAAAGACACTCTCTTTGATGTCTAATTTAAAGAATGCCCTTGTGACGTTTGGGTTAAATCCTGTGAGCGTAGGTAAGGATCCCTCCTTGTTTGATTCATATTTGGATGTTCTTAATGAACACAGGGACGAGGTTGCAGGTATAGGTGAAGTGGGGATCGATTACTACTGGGAGTCTGATGAGTTCAATAGAAAGGTTCAGAAGGAGATGTTCAATCGGTTTATTGACCTAGCGAATGAACTTAGGAAACCCTTGGTTATCCACACTAGGTCTGCAATGAAGGACACGCTGGACATATTAGAAAAGAACACGCCCCATGCCTTTTTTATACACTCATTTAGAGGTAGTGTTTCCCAGGCTAGGAGGGTGGTTGAACTGGGGGGGTATGTATCTCTGTCCACTGCGATGGTTAGGTTTCCTAGGGACTACACAAAGTTAATAAACAATATTCCCCTAGAATATATACTAACTGAGACAGATGCACCTTACCTTTCGCCTGTTAAAGGGGAGACAAATTACCCTTGGAATGTTTCCCAGAGTCTAGAGATGATGTCAAGAGTGCTGGACCAGGACATACATGATGTTGCTGATGTTATATACAGAAATGCCTTGTCCGTTTTTGGGGTGAGATAAATGTTGGATGAAGTCAAATACAAATTGGGAATAATAAAGAAGAACAAGCATATTGCTTTGTTGGTGGATGGTCCCAATTTATTGAGGAAGGAGTTTAAGATCGATTTGGACAAGGTGAAGAAGAAACTCTCCAAGTATGGGAAGATTAAGGTGGCTAGGGTTTTCCTAGACCAGTATGCATCTGATAAACTTATAGAAGCCGTTACAAATCAGGGGTTTGAGCCCATAATCACTCCCACTGATGTTGACGTTTGGCTCGCCGTTGACGCAATGGATCAGGTATACAACCCGTCAATAGATATTATTGCCATAATGTCTAGGGATGCTGATTACCAGCCAGTTATACTGAAGGCCAAGTCTAAGGGGAAGGAGACGATCGTTATTGGTGCGGAGCCAGGATTTTCTGCTGCGCTTAAGAATACGGCCGATATTGTTATAATGGCAGATAAAGAGTGAGGTGTAAGGGATGAATGTGCCTTTAGGAACACCAGAAAAAAGATTTGCTGATTTGAATAGAGATGAATTGATAGCAGATATCCGCAACTTTATGGAAAAGAAGAAGACAGGATATATTGTGATTCTTGCAGAAGGGAAGTACAGTTTCCAGGAGGGTTTCATGGCCCTAGATGGTGGAATGATATTTGCATCCCATTTTGAATACCTAAAGTATGATAAGGAGTTCAAGGCCAGTGATGCTTTGAATAGGACATTGAATTTGATTCTTAGTGGTAAAGGATTGTATGACATATACACGTGGAGTACTCAGCAGGTCGAATTGTTTAAGGTGTTCAATGATGATTTGATGTTCATAGAGAACGTGACACCCCTGAGGTTGACACAGATTATACCAAAGTCACAAAAGGACTACGAAACTGGGGATTTGGCAGAGTTCATCAACAAGAGCCCGTCACGTGAAGAATTGCTCAAGAAATACAAGATGAGCGAGATAAAGGAAGAAAAACCGATTGATGAACAGATTGCTGATGACTTAGAGAAGGGGATCATAGATGAACACAAACAATTGGAGGAGATGTTGAGCGAATACATATCTTCTTCTGAGAAGGAGAAACCCAAAATGACAAGTGAAACATCTAAACTGGGAGAAACGCCACCGGTTGGTCATGGGATACAGAAGTTCAAAGATTTGACCTTAAAAGAGGACAAGTGAGATAGCAATGGAGTTGGGCTGGCATTTAAGGAATGCACTCAGGAGACTCTCTGGAAAAAAGACGCTGGAGGAAGAGAGGCTGGATAGGCTAATGGGTATTAGGCGTAGGCTCGATCATGGGGAAGTTGATCGTAGGGACCCAATGTATCATCTGATTACAGATTACTCTCTTGATTCTATAGTCATATCAAAATTTGATGGGACGGTTATCATAGGGAACGGTGGCTCTAGGATTGAGACGGTTAATGGTTCTGCACTATTTGAGTATGTCAAGAACAAACTCCCAGATGTATCATATTTAATGGTAAAGACTAAAAAGGGAACGAGAGTTATTTATACTGATGGTGAGTATATTTACATAGCAAGGGCACCGGGATATGTGTCCCCCCTAGAGATGAAGTTAATAGCCAGAAAAGTTAGAAGTGATGTTGATGGCAGGTGATGAAGGTCCGAGGATAATTTCCATTGCTTCAGGCAAGGGTGGAGTTGGCAAGACTGCTATAACCTCCAATCTAGGGATAGCCCTTGGGATGTTGGGGGAGAGAGTTCTTTTGATAGACGCTGATGTTCAGATGGCAAACCTGGGTCTTATGCTAGGTATGGAGAATAGGCCAATTAGTCTCCAGGATGTTCTTTTAGAACATGCTTCTCCGAGGGATGCTGTTTATAATGTTAGGGAAAATGTCAAGTTTGTCCCATCCGGGTTGTCGCTTGAAAAGATGCTTAGGATTGATGAGGAGAAACTTGCCGACATTGTTTCTGAACTTTCTAGGGGAATGGATTTTGTTTTGATTGACTGCCCCCCAGGTGTTGGTCCAGATGCATTGGCGGCGTTGAACGCTTCAAAGGAAGTTATTGTCATGACAATGGCAGAGCCAGTGTCTGTTGCCGATGCGATGAAACTAGCCATATTTGCAGAGAGAAGACTTGGCCTGACAATAAGGGGGACTGTTGTAAACATGTACAAAGGAATGAAGCACGAGATGAAGGAGGAAGAGATAGAAAAACTAGTTCAATCTCCTGTTCTGGCGGTTGTGCCAGAGGATCCATTGTTGAGGAGATCTAGCATTGAAGGTGTCCCTGTGGTTGTTAGACACCCAGATGCACCCTCTAGTTTAGTCATAACTGGCCTAGCGGCGAAACTAGCAGGAGTTGCCAGACCTGCTTCGGTGCAGAGAAAGAAATCAGGTTTGGGGATATTCAACATTTTCAAGGGGTTATCTTTATTTAGGCATAAACCTAAACTTAATGATGTTAGAAAAGGTGAGGAAAAATTCTCAAAGAGGTGAAACACAATGGCAAATAGTACGAGACCATTTGATTTTTTGAATGACGCAATAGGAAAGACAGTACTCGTTAAAGTGAAGGACCAGGTTGAGTACAGGGGCATACTAAAGGCCTTTGATGTGCACATGAACCTTGTACTGGGAGAGGCAGAGGAACTCAAGGACGATAAGGTCGTAAGGAAACTAGGGATGCTTATAGTTAGGGGAGACAACATACTGTTTGTGTCACCTAGCATCTAATGTCGTGGTGTCAATGGATTGGCTCCTTCTAGCCCTACTCGCTAATTTATTCTTTGCTTTCAATAATGTTAACATACAAGGGATTACGAAGAATTGGGTTAAGTCTGGTAGGAACTACTTTATACTGTTTGGGATCATATGGTTTGCTTTTCTTTCTGCCATGTTGCTCATCTTTGGAATCCCAGTCCCTAGCCCATTTTTGTTATCTCTCCTAGTTGTAAACGGGATTTTGACTGGCTTAAGTTTGTACTTTCTATTTATTAGTGTTTCAAAGGACGACGTTTACAAGGTCGCGGTTATACTGAGCCTGAATCCGGCGATAACCGCTGTTTTGTCATTTCTGTTTCTAGGTGAATCCTTCCCAACTCAAAAATTAGTAGGGGTGTTACTGCTTATAACCGCAGGGGTAATTGCTTCGTTGTCCAAGAACTCGTTGGGCAAATGGAAGTTTTCTCCTGCTTTAATATACGCGGTTTTATCGGTTGTCTTTATGAGCGTGTCCAACATCATAATAAAATTTGCCAC
Organism: Microcaldota archaeon; assembly: GCA_027077895.1. Taxonomy (GTDB): domain Archaea; phylum B1Sed10-29; class B1Sed10-29; order WALL01; family WAMD01; genus JALWQZ01. The sequence continues at coordinate 8,212 of JALWQZ010000075.1, forward strand.
CTACTCCCTGCCCCCTACTTCTGTTCTGGTCTGGGGAAGATTATTTATGGTACTCGTTGTACTGGCAATCTTGATTAAGGCCGATTGGAGAAATGATTTTTTGCATGTTTGGAAATCTCTATCAACGTCTAGGTTTTCTATGGTGGTTGGGAACGAGTTAGTCTCGCTTGTTGGTACACTCGCCATAATCTACGCGTTTGCCCTATCAACTGCGACGATAATTACTAGTTTGAGCGCCACATATCCACTGTTTGTTTTAGTACTAGAACTGATCTATACACGAGTGATTCCTGGATTCATTGAGTCTAAACTAGACATTGGTTCCCTAGTCTTGAAGATGATAAGCCTAGTTTTACTTGTCCCAGGTATACTGTTGATTTACTAACTTACTCATTTTTTGGTTTTAGCCTTTTCGCTCGTGTGCCTGCACGCCTAGTTTTCTTTGCCTTCCTAGTTTTGGCTGCGGTCTTTACCGTTGTTTTTAGGGCCTTGGTTTTCGTCGAGTTTTTTGCTGCTCTGTTTACTCTCTTTGTCTCTTTTTTGTTGCCTCCTTTAACCTCCCTATAAATCGTCACTTGGGCTGTCGTGTGCAGTGCCTGCTGGACAACTGTGATTATGTAGGTCACTACCACCCAGATTATTATTGCCCAGCCTATTGACGATGCAACTGAACTTAAGAGTGCTTCTAGGCTCATTGTTGGGATTATAGTTGGAATCAGGTGAGCAGTCATAATCTCCCCTATTGCTTCGCCTATGTATGTTACCCCCATTATCACTATTGTTACGATGAAGAGAAACCCAGTACCTGACCAGCCTGATTTTCTCATTATCCTGTACGAATCCCTCAGAGCATACACATTCCTCCACTTGCTGACCACTCTTCCCCAGAATGAACTTTGCTTGTGTCCACTAGGTTCTTCCATGTAGGCCACCACTGGTGTTACCCACATGAAGTATGCGATGAGAACTAGTGCCAGTAGTCCAGCAAGCATAACTAGCAGGCCAATCACTATCAGGAGCATGTTCATATGAATAAATCCTAGTATTAATGGCACGAATGTAATAATGAGCGTGGCGAGCATTATTACGTCATAAAAGATCACTGCTGTTCCCATGTCCCATATCTTGTTCTTTATCGCGTAGAGCACAACTTCAAGATACCCCGAGTTTTCGTTTTCCATTTTTCGTATTATCGCTCCAGGAACTATCTGGGCTAGGTATATATATGCTACTAGACCGATTAATACCAGGAGTCCTGCCAACACCTTGCCATATATTCCTAGATTGAATAGTGCGATTGATGGGATTAAAATCAGTGCTCCAACAGAGATGAGCACCGCGAAGGCCACCAGTTCTGCAATTGCAGCAGTGATGTATACATCTTTGTTTTTGATCTCCATGAACCATCTACTGATCATTTTCTCCATTCTACCCATGTCACTCACCTGATGTGTTTATTTTCAAGGGGACGTCTAGATGATCTGGATCGAGACCAATACTTCTTATTGCACATGCAACTATCATATCTAGACCTAGTTTTCTGCCTAGTTCTAGTATCTCGGGACTCTCTGTGCCCGGGTTTACATAGACGTGTTTTATCCCCTTTTTTGCAATATCTGGAATTATCTTTATGCCAATCTCTGGTCTTACATATAACCCAGCATATTCCACTTGCTCGGGGATATCATTGACAGATGAATAACATCTGACACCCTCAATTTCTTGTCCAGTATATTTTGGATTTACTGCGAATACCCTCCAACCTTGGCTTAGGTACGCTCTTATTGCTTTGTTTGAATACCTCTCTTTCTTTGGACTAGCGCCTATGATCACTATTGAATTTTTCATTGCCACGTCCTCCAATCTATTAATACCCGTTTGATTTATATACACAAGATTTTTAAATAGGTGTGAAAAAAATATAGCGCTGGCTGTGGGCGCGTAGCTCAGCCAGGTCAGAGCGCTGGTCTTATATGGCCGTGCTCTGGTACATTTTTACCGGTCGGTTTATATATATGGGCCGGCCTAGGATAACCAGTGGTCGAGGGTTCGAATCCCTCCGCGCCCACTACTACTCATGAGGTGATGGAATCATGGCAAGAAAAACAACTAGAAGGACCACAAAACCTAAAAAGAGAGTTGTCAAGAGAGCTACAAGGCCTGCAAAGAAGCCTGCAATGAAGTCTGCAATGACCAAGAAACAAGATGAAGGGATTGCTGCTTCTCCAATCCAGAAGACAGTCAAGCCCACAGTTAGCAAACCTGTTCATGAGAAGAACAAGGCAGAATACATGGGCCTACACTACGAGACATGGATCAACATAATACTAGTTGTTGCAGTGATAATCATAGTTGGTATACTAGCAGGTGTTGGAGCATTGGCACACAATGTGGCAAAATACCAGGCGCCCTCTTTGGCTGCTCAGCAAACAATGTCTGAAACTGGTGTTGGAACAAGCGTCATAAGAGCCAAGGCTGAAAAAGTATTAAACATAATAACAGGTGGTGCTCAGAATTACAATATAACAGGAATAGTCAAGTCTCATGGTGTTTATGAAATTGACCTATCTCTAAAAACACCGACAGGTACAGAACCAGGGAAGGCATTCATGTCAACAGACGGACAGATGATGTATTTCAGATACCTGAACGTTGACCAGTTCTTACAGAGGTACCAAAACAGCATTAAGCAGGTGGTTAGCAATTCAACAAATTCAACCCAATGAACCCCTCACTTATTCTTATATTTTGTTTTGAAAACTAGCATTTCGTGATCCTTTTCGTAGGGGTTTAAGCCTACCCTTTCAACCAACTCTAGACCGTGATTCTCTGCATACTTAACCACCTTCTCAAATATCTCCTTTGGGTTCTTGGTGACGTCTATGCTTCTGGATTTTACTGCAATCATAGCCCACTCAGGTTTCGATGCGTTTACATTTTTGACTAGTATCTCAGACTGGTTTGGCTGGGCGACATCCTGGTAAACAACATTAATG
>JALWQZ010000076.1 GCA_027077895.1 Microcaldota archaeon
CTATTTCTATGGTGTATGGTGTAAATGAATCCTTGGATGCGATATACTACTCTATTAAGAAGTCAATATATGAGGATGCTCCATCTTTGCTTAAAATGTCCCAGGAAAAGGCATTTGCGATGAATAAGATATTGACTTTTTTGGCAACATCTGAACCTGGCAGTTTGAGCTTGAACACACTTGCTTCTATCACGGAAATGTCTAAATCAACTGTTTATGAATTACTTGATGCTTTGGAGAAGATGCAGATTATACGCATAATTAGACCTTATGGTAGAGGAGCGAAGTTAGTTAGAGGATCACCCAAGATGTTATTTTATCATCCAAACCTTAGGTCTGCTGTTTGTAACGCCCTTAATGTAGAACCCAGTATTGGGGCACTTAGAGAGGAACTGGCAGTTTTTTCATTTATTGAGGGAGGTCTGAATGTATACACACTGAAGGGGGCGAGAAGAAACCCAGATTACTACTTGGGAAGGCCATATAACCTGATTGTGGAGGTAGGTGGACCAGGCAAAACCACAAAGCAGATAAGGGGATTTAGAAATGGCCTAATAATCAAGCCAGAGCAATTAATTGTATTGAGTTTGTTTTAAATGGTCGGGAAATGGACCAAATTTTTATATAGTTGGTCGAAAAACCGACCATTTTTCTAGATTAACCTACATTCATTCAAACACAATATTTCAGTAAGAAAAAGAATTTAGGGTTTGGGGGTTAGAATGGATTTTATCCACAGTTCCCTGCAGGCGTTGTATTCACTGTTGCGTTTATTGCTTGGTTGCATGCGCTTGGTGGATTTGTGAATGCCTGGCATACTGCCCATTTGTACACTGCTGGAGTCCTTGGCCAGTTCCATGGTGCTCCGTTTATGAACAATGTTGGTGATCCACTCACACCATATTTCTGATCTAGTTCGTACTGCTGCTTCAATAGGTTAACACCCTCGTTCTTTGCGCATTGCTCTATCTTTGTTGTATTTATTCCTAGTTTTTCTGCAACTCCTTTCCACAACTGCTGTATATTGCTAGGTGAATAACTCTGGTTTCCTGCAATTTCTTCTAGATAACTCCAGAACTTGTTCGGGTAGTACTTCTCTATACACAACTGTCTTATGTCCTCTCTAGTTTCGTTTACGCCGTGCATTGAACAGTACTTATCTACACAGAATCTACTCGCTTGGCTGCCATAACTGGATGAGGGGTATATCACGTAGTGTACAGTGAAGTTTGCATATTTGCCCAGCATCTTCTCAACTGGCGCCATTGCTGCTGCTGCTTGTCTTCCGAATGGACAGAAGGCCATTATGTACAAGTCAACCTTTGGTTTTGCTGTTTTGGTTGGTGCGAATATGTGTTTTAGTGCATTTGGTATCAATGCATAGTTGCCGAATCTGTACACTGGTATGTGATAGTTTCTTCCCTGCCATGTGACTGCATAGTCATACTCGTCAAGGCCGTCGTATTTTTTTGTTCCTACTAGGTTGTATGAAACTCCCTGTTTGAATAGTGTCTTGACAAAGTTGTTCATCTTCTGCGCTAGTGTTGAACCCTCTGTTAGTTGCCTCATATCATCGTTTGTCCACATGTACTTGAAGTCTGGTGTTAGGTAGAATGTTAGTGTATTATTCCCGTACTGTACCGTTACTTTGTACACACCTGAGTTCTTTTCCTTTGAGACGTTGAGTATTTTACCTTTTTGTGTAAAACTGTTTGTCATTTGCAGGTAACTAACTGCTGGTTCTATCTTGCTCTCTAGGCCCTTTACTGCCTCCCAAACGAGTTTGGCAGTTTTAACAGTTTGGGTTGTGTTTGTTGTATTCGTAACCTTGTTCACAGTTTGGTTTGCCGTCACCTTCTGGGCGTGCGTTGCGTTTGCATGTGGACCTGTTTCTGGCCCGAACTGGACACACCCAGCCATTACAACGGCCAATCCAACAAGTAGAAGCACTGCTAACTTCTTCAATCTGCTCACCTCCAATAGAAGTGGTTTAATTATTTGTTTGGTTATAAATAAATGTATGGTTTCGATTAGGACATTTTCTGTGTCTCTTCCTGGGACTAGGGAAGGCCAAATGATCGACCTGACCGAGATCATTGAAGAGAAGGTTAGAGACGCTGGTTTTAAGGAGGGTCTTGTGGTTGTATTTGTCCCAGGATCTACAGGAGCATTGACCACTATAGAGTACGAGCCTGGCTTGAGGAGGGACTTTCCAGAGGCTCTAGAGCGTTTATTCCCTAGGAATATTTACTACCACCACGAGGAGGCCTGGCATGATGGGAACGGACATTCACACGTTAGGGCGAGTTTCATAGGTCCTGATTTAATCATTCCATTCAAGGATGGTCAACTGCTGACTGGAACCTGGCAGCAGCCTGTTTTTATTGAGTTGGACAACAAGCCTAGGAAAAGGAGTTTGGTAATTCAGGTCTGGGGTGAGTGAATGGACGTGGAGTTTGAGGTCTATGAGGAAAGCGGAAAATGGGTTGCTAGGTGCAAGGACTACCTTGTTTTGCTAGAATCTAATTCCCTAGATGGACTTGTTGATGAAATTAGGAGATGGGTTAGAATAAGGTTCCCTGGGAAAAACGTCAAGATAGTCTTAAAAACGAGGAGAGGGGAGCCTAGGTTTGACCTGTATGTGCCTGGTCCTGTCCTACCAATAAAAATAGATCCGGGGATGTTTAGGGTTTAATCACTTTACTAGAACTGCGTTTATTACACCGTCCTGTCCAGGTCTAGAAACGACCTTTGCCTTCCCCGCTTCTGTCTCTATTATGGCACCCTTTGTTACTATGTTTCTTCTTGCGTAGTTTCTATCTGCCGAGTTCTCTATTACAGACAGAATC
>JALWQZ010000077.1 GCA_027077895.1 Microcaldota archaeon
AGACCAGTACCACCTGAATCGCTGGGAGGCTTAACTTCCGGGTTCGGGATGAGTCCGGGTGTTACCCTCCCGCTATGGCCGTCGCGTTTATCTTTTTATAATATCCCCTTTTTAAACGTTTCGGTTCTTGTATCTACACTTGGCAGAAATCGTTCCAACACTAGAAGATCACAAAGTACAAGACTAGTAGGATTGCCATTATACCAAAACTGTACACGTGATACCTTTTTAGGTAATGCCAACTTAACCTTTCAATCTCCTTTTCTGAGGCTCCTCCATTCCTCATTTCTTCTAGGTACATCCTGTATGATATCAAACTAGCCAAGGAGCCAATTATTGACCCAAACGCGCCTATGCTGGAGGCCCATAGCAGAACCTGCCAGTTTGTCGTTAGCTTGGCAAATAGCAATACAGGTGGGAGGTTGCTTATCGCTTGACTCATCACTATTGTGTACCAAAATACGTGGGATACACTTATACCTCTTATTAACTCGAGCATCCCGTTTGACAACGCGAAGAATGCTAGGAAACTCATGAGTAGAATGTAGTCCACTTTGAACGTCTTTCTGTCAACTAGAGCGGCGTATGCTAGGGGCAACAGGCTCACCCATATGGGTATTGCCTTTACCATGACTAAGATGAATAGGGCAAACAACGTTAGGTAAACCCATGCATGTAGTGTCGGTTTTTCTATTTTTGTCCTTTTGTGGTTTGTTTTTATTCTTAGTGATAGGGCGATAACGATTGCTAGGACAGTTATAACTAGGGGGGCAATTACCTTGATGAAGTTTAATATGGGCATTTTGTAGAAGTAGTACATGAATAAGTTTTGGGGATTTCCGAATGGAGTCAATGCTGCGGCACCAGTTGCGGCTAGGGTTTCCAGGATTACCATCAATTCCTTGTCGTCTATGTCCATTGCCATGGTTAGAGGGACTAGGGTTATCAGTGCTAGGTCATGTGTTATAAACATGGATATGCCGGCTGACAGTAGTATGAGTTTTACCTGGGCTAGCCTACCCTTTCCCATTAGGGCCGCTCCCCACCTTATCAGCCCTGATCTCTCCATACCCTTTATTATAACGAAGAATACGAACAGTAGGTAGACTATTGTCCAGCCGTCCATTGAAACTGTTGGAGGTTTTTTGTTTAGTAAAGTAACAACTATCAAACCCAATACAGGAAGGGTGAGTATCCAGTTGTCGATTAACCATTTACTGACTTTTTTCAGCATTAAAAATCACTCATCTTTTTTTGTTGTCTTCTCTCCACCAGCCGCTTTGCGGTGTCCCAGGATTTTCTAACAAACGGGGGCAGTTTTCCATCCTTCTCTAAATATCTCTCAATTGCCTTTATTGCGAGTTCGTCGTGTGGGTACCCAGTGCCCATTTTCACATTATATCTTTTCCCTAGTTCGTCAACGTGCAGGTCTCTAGCTACTTTTGCGATTATACTGGCTGCCGACACCACAGGGTACTTGACATCCGCCTTGTGTTCAACGACTAGTTTTATTCCAGTCAGGTCGGTCAATGCCTCTAGCCTGGCTACGAATGTATCTGTTATTGGGTCTGGGCAATCGATGTATATCTTGTCTGGCCTGTTTTCGAACCTGTCCATTAATTCGACAATCTTCCTTGCCTCTATCTCGTTCAGGCTCATCGTCTTTCTTAGTGTGTCTATCTCCCGCGCGGTTATCTCCACCAGTTTGATTTCTCTTGCTATTTTTTCGATCTCCTTTGCCATGCTCTCTCTTTGCTTTCTTGTCAACATCTTTGAATCTTTCACTCCTATGCGTTTTAGCCTTTCCTCGTCCTTGCTGTCAATTAGAACTCCTGCAATCATCATTGACCCTATGACAGGCCCTCTGCCCGCCTCGTCTATACCCATTAGAAGCATGAGGAATTTAATGCTCTAGGTCTATTTATTTGTGGCACTAGATTTTTATTCCTCCTGATGGAATAACTATATGCTGGTTTCTGGAGGTGATCCTGTGGAGGCAGTTGTTGTGAACTACCGGAGAGGCAGGAGAACCGTGTATGGAAACCAGATAATAATTGAGGTCCCAGGAGTTGAGACTAGGGAAGAGGCAGCGAGGCTAGTGGGCAAGAGGGTAAAGGCTTTGGGTTTTGTCGGTAAGGTGATGGCACCACATGGAAACAATGGAAGAGTGCGAGTCAGGTTTGAAATAGGTCTTCCTGGACAGGTAATAGGAAAGAGGGTTGAGATAATTGATTGATTTTCCAGTTAGAACTGTGGTTGAAGGGAAGACGAAACTTCTAGTTCCAGACGTGGGCAAGGAGCATCCTGCCCACGCACCAGTTTTTTATAATCCTGCCATGCGTTTTAACAGGGATGTGACCGTTTCTGTTATGGATGCTTTAAGGCCTAGGAACATGCTAGACGCGCTTTCTGGGACTGGCGCGAAGGGGATCAGGGTTTTGAACGAGGCAGGAGTTGATGTTATACTCAATGACAGAAACCCATTGGCTGTGGAATTCATACGCAAGAATCTGGAGTTGAATGGTTTATCTGCTAGGGTAGAGAACAAGGACGCGAACCTGTTGATGCGGGAAGAGAAGTTCTATTCAATAGACATAGATCCGTTTGGGACACCCGTGACGTTTGTTGATTCTGCATTTTCAAGTATTCGTGGGAACGGGATTCTAGGTATAACCGCCACAGATACGGCAGCGTTGACTGGTACGTATCCAAGTTCAGGGATAAGGAAGTATGGTGTTTTGGTTTCTAGGACTAGTTTTATGCACGAGTTAGGTTTGCGGGCACTGATTGGTTTTGTCGTTAGGGAGGGGGCGAAGTATAACCTAGCGATGGAGCCTATACTCGCCCATTCGACTCTGCATTATTACAGGGTTTTCTTTAGGGCCAGACCAGGGAAGCAGAAGGCGACGAAGGCGGTACGGTCTTTAGCATGGGTAGTTTATGATAGGAAGACCGACGATCGATGGTATTCTAGGTTCCAAGACCCAAACTATGAGAACCTTGGACCTGTTTGGTCTGGGCCCCTATTTGATGAAGACCTGCTGAAGTCAATGCAACCGATAAACGAGGATGTTGTTAGGTTCAGGAGTCTGGCGTTGTCCGAATCCAAGTATAACTTCCCTTACATTGACTATCACATACTGGCTAAAAAGCATAGGCTCTCCCTAGTGAGAATGGATAAGTTACGGGAGGTCCTTGAGTCTAATGGTGTCGGATTTTCTAGGACGCATTTTTGTCCTCATTGCTTTAAGTCGGATGCCCAGCCTTCTGAGATTGCGTCTGTACTTAAATCCAAAGATTAGAATTACTAGTGACAATAACCCGTTTAGGAGAGGCGATTTTTCTGTTATCATTGCTGTTTCTGGCCGTTTTACCATAACTGGGGCTGGCTTTACATCTAGAACTTCCTCAACGCTTGTTTTCTTCGGCATCGGTGGGAGTGCCCATTCCTCTGACGTTAGGTAAGTTACATTAAATTCCTGCCTTTTCTGGTTCTTCTTTTTTGGTTTTGTTTCAGGCTTGTTTACTGGTTTTTTGGGTTCTTGTTCTGTCGTTTCTTGTTCTGCCTTTTGTTTTACAAATTGGATTTCTGGTGCTGGTTTTGATTTGAGGAATTCCATCAATGGGCCTAGTAGAAGTTCTTTGTTTGCCGTGACACTCGCGTTTGCTGTTTTGTTTGTTTTCCACACCAGCATACCCCCATTTATTCTGCACTCACCTGGACAGTTCAATTTCCCATCTAAAAAACTGTCTGGGATTTTTGTTTCCAATATGATGGGCATCCTCGTTTCTACTTGAATGGACCATGCGGTCTTTGTCTGGATACCTAGTTTGTACACTGGCTTTTCGGTAACACTCACATTCCCAATCCTCCACGTTCTAGGTGTTATCTCTGGCTTTGCATAACTCCCTCCAGCCCCTCCCCCTGTGGAGGTGGTGTGGTGCATCCTAACTAGTATACAATTCTTGCATATGTACCCAACTGGTGCATTCCCGTCACATTCCTCCCCCAACTCCTTTTTCCTGTTTCCGCAAAGGTGATAGGGAATGTTAAAACTTAGATTTGTCCAGTTAAATCCATCCCATGCACTGATGTTCAGTGAATAGTTTCCGGGCATTTTTATGTTTGGTCTGAATGCATAAATTGTCTTGTTCCATGTTCTGTTTGAGAACCTAGCCTTTAGTGTTACGTTATCTCCATCAATGTCATTTGTTTCTATTTCAAATTTCACCTCATCCCCTGGCTCTGGGAATGTTGGTGTCCATTTTACTTCCAGTTCTGGTGGTTTATTTTGCACTGTTGTAACCCTCGCCTCCATTCCAGTTTCATTCAAACTATCCGTTGCATTGACTATGCACTCTACTTTGTCCCCTCTTTTCAGCGTGCCATTATACCTTTGGTTGTTGACAAGGATGATTCTTGTTACATTGTATGGTTGGTCAGGTTCGTTTGAAACGTTGAACCTGCACAGTTCCTTTGAATCTGCGAATATTGTTGGCATTGATATGGAGACGTTTGGCACTAGGTTTACCCTAACTGTTATGTTCTTTGCTAACCTGTTTCCCGCATTGTCCGTTATGTTTAGGAAGACCGTGTTGTTCCCTCTGTGCATGCCTTTTGTTGAGTAGTTTCCAGGGAATTCAAATGTTTCGTTTCCTATTACTGTTGTGCCTGTTACCCCACATGAATCCCTGGCCCTTATGGTGAAGTTCTGTCCTGGGAGTAGTATGGGGTTTGTCCAGTTTATAGAGGGTGGACTGAGGTCAATAGTGGCATTCTTGCATACTGGTTTGCCTACATTTCCTGCCCTATCCACAGGACTTACGCACAAGATCGTTTTTCCTTCCTTGAGATTATTGACGAAGTCGCTGGTTATGTTGAGTTTCGACGGTTCGTTTGTTTTCCAAATTATATTTTTTAGATTTGTGCATGCGGGGATTGTTATGTTTGTGAACTTTGGTGGAGTGTTATCAACTACTATCCAGTTTTTTACAGATGTGCAGTTCAGGCCATCACATGCAGTGCATTCTAGTGTGTAATTCCCTTCATTTTTTGGGCTAATCATGCTTATCTTCGTCTGTCCAATACTTGCTGACTTTGAAATCGATTTGTTTTCTAGTTGGCATGTTATGTTATGTGTTTGGTTCTCCATTTTTAGGTCGTACACGCTGGCGTTTATGGAAAGACTCTTGTTTCCTTTTACATACCTAGGATAATTGATTTTCAACTCTGGGATAAAATTGATTACATGAATGGTACGGTTTGTTACTGTGCAGTTGTAGGGATCGCATGCCATCACCGAATGTACAATTGTATCACCAATTTTTAGTTTGGTGATGTTTGTTAGGTTTGTTTTCTTTCCGTTGTAGAACCAGGACTCTGTGTGGTTGAGTTTATCGCCGTCTTTGTCCGTTAATGAGTATGTGTCGTTTATCGTCTGGTTTATGTAGACTGTGCCCGGTGATTTGAACTCTGCCCTCGGGAACCAGTTGTACCAGTAGTCCACCCTAGAAACGCCCAGTTCGCACACCTTTTGGTTTGCTACATTGTATGAACTTAACCTTATTGTGACAGAGTTGTCTGCGTAGTTGAAGGCGTTGTCGCCATTGTATGTCCTTGAGAATGTTCTAGTCCCGCCACAGTCTGTGTGGAATGCGTAGTCCCATTTTTTGGCGTTGTTATTCCAGACGTAGACGTTGTCCACTGCAGGATAGCAATGTGAATTTTCATAGTCGAATATGGAAATGCCAGTCACCCTGTGATAATCCCCTAGGATACTAGAGTTCTTCCACGAGTACTTAACGGTTATAGTGTTTCCCACGCCGTTTGATAGGCCAACATGGGTTGCGCATGAACTGAATTTCCTGTCCCACATGCATCCTGGGCAGTAGACATAACTACCTGCGCACTGACCTGATACGACTGCATTCCCTGAGCCTAGGCTAGCTGTGTGTGACGACAGGCCTGCTCCGATGAATAGGGTTAGAAATAGGGTTGACTTCAAAATGAGAATTAATAACCTTCGTTTACTCATCCCCCTCCCCCAGATATTTGGGGACCTTCTAGTATAAAATTATTTCTAGATGATTGCTCGCACTATAATGTCTATGATTATGACTGCGGATATTAGAATTAGCGCTGCGATTACGTCCCTAGCGCTGTACGTCTGTTTTACAGGGAACGTCACGTTTACATTTACCTGTGAACTCCCAGGTAACAAACCCGTCTTTGATGCTTCCACCTTTAAGTGCCATATTCCTGGTGAATCAAATGTGTATTCAACCTGGTAATACCCGGTTGATAGATTTCTTTCCATATCTACGGTGTGTTGTCCGCTCTTTGGGGATGTGGCGATTAGTCTCACGTTGGCGTTTGGTATTATGTCTCCAGATGTGTCTAGGACCTCTGCTTGGACTAGGTACACCCTCCCTGTTATGTTTGTGTTGTTCTGAGGTGAAATTATGTTTACAGATATTGTGTTGTTTGATACGATGAAGGTCTTGTTGCCTGTGAAACTAGTTTCGTTTGTTATGACTAGGATTTGAACGTTGTATTTTCCAGGTTTCAGTTTAGGCGTCTCTGCCGTGTACTCGCCGTTTATGTCGTACTTCAATTGGATAGTTTTGTTTTCCAGTTTAGCAGTTACGTTCGCGTTCGTTATTGGCATGCCCTCCTTGTCTAGGATTTGTGTTTCTATCTTGATGGGTGTGTTTGCAGGGTAGGTTATTCCGGAGGATGGGCTTGTGATTGTGAATATATAGTTCTTTATAGACTTGGAGCCAGGTGGTGCATTTACTGGTGGCCTGCCCACCTTTATTGCTGGGAATCTGTGGATCGTTCTTAAATACCCAGGTGCAGTGATGTTTAGGACTATCTCATACCAGGCTTCCACTGGGAACGTGAAGTCTGTTTGATAATGTGGGAATGGTGTTTCGTTGTAGACCATTGGTTGGCACTTTGTTGTGTTTTCATAATGGACACAGCATTTTATTTGGGCGCTCTTTATGTACTGGCCTGTGTCTGGATCTTTCAGGTCAACAGCGATTGTTCCAGTGACTCCAGTTGAGTAGTATCTGCTTTGTAGGTTTGTCCATATTTCGTCGACAACCATTGGCTTGTTTCCAGGTATTGCAATCTGGGTCCCATTTTTGCTCACTATACCAGGGACTGTTACCTCCGCTGAACCAGTGGCTATGTTCCCATTGTAGTCTGCCGAGAATGTTATTGTGTAAACCCCAGGTGGCATGGTTATTTGTGTTGAGTAGTGGTACTGTGCCTCTGGGACTGTGAATGTCTTTACCAGTGACCCGTTTGAGTAGACTCTTCCGATTATTTGGACGTGATGGACGAACTCGCCGTTTGACCATAGGTCTATGTTTATTGGAATTGTGCCAGTGTACGTTTGATTCTTTGGATCTACTATTGCTAGATTGAATTGGGACTTTGCGACTGTGAAGTTTGTTGACGCTGTCGCGTTCGTTCCGTCCACGTTGGTTTTTGCAATGAATGAGTACCTGCTCTCTCCTAGGTTCACTAGGTCGTTATATGGGTACTCTAGCATCTTTGACCAGATTGTTTTATTTCCTTCTAGTATCTCAGCGCTTATGTTCTCTGAGTCGTTTTCCTTTCCAGCAACATAGAGATTCAGTTTTACGGGGATTTGGCCGGGTCCGTAACTCCCAGTTGGTGCTAGGATTTGGATCTTTACCTGTGTTGAGTTCACGTATATTGTGTCTGATGACGAATAGTTTAGCCCGCCTACAATTGCCCACGCGTCCAATGTGTAATACCCCTTAGACAGGGCTTGGAATTGGCCGATATACCTGTTTCCTGACAATGTTAGATTTATCTGGTTCCCATTCACTAATGCGTGCACGTCTGCGGTTATAGGCTCACCAGAATCATTTAAGACCTGTATTGAGACTGGGATTGTCCCATATGAATATTCCTGCTGTGACGGTTCTAGGATAGAGACGGTTATTGCGGATGAAGTCTGGATTGCAAGAATAAAGATCATGCTCGTTATCAGCAACATACCTATTTTGGCATCCATCTGCATCCCCAGAACAATTTTCTCCAGAATATCATTTAAATGTTTCTGAGTTTTCACTGGTTTTTGAGAAAATGCGAGAGAGATTCATCCTTTTGGATTTGCTCTGCCCTATCATAGACATTAGGGCTGATGTTTTTGGTATTCACATTGGCTTTTAGTACTCCAATCTCCTTTGTTATATATGCGGCCTCATCCTCTAGGTACAATTCGATTGCTTCTTTTAAGTTAGAAATAGCATCATCGATTGTTTTCCCCTGGCTAGCAATGTCAAGTTCAGGACACCAAGCAACAAATAGATTTTTTTCCCTCCTTAATTATGGCGCTGAATTTTATGGTAGTACTTGTGTGATGTCTTATTTAAATTTATCTAGAATTTAGAATTCAACGATACCCTTATGTATTAATGTGCATACTCTTATTCCTAGTGTGTGACAAACCATCTAATTGTACTTACTTACTGACCTCACTTAGTGTATCGTATTCTCGTAATTACGTTGGTCCCGGATAATATGTTGGACACTTCTTATTATCCGTTAGGTCATACTTTTTGCTAATTTCTAACCATTCGTAGTATTCACCCGGAGTTAAATATCCACCATTCTCCTCACTCTCTTTGTTCAATTTTATCCATTCTTGTGCATCATTGTATTCTTTGTACACAGAATTAAATGATGTCCCATTGCACACTTTGATTATAATTGGTGTTGATGATAACTTGCCAACACCATTATACGTTTCATTAGCATCTGTTATTATCGTGGGGTTAGTTGATTCTATAAAACAAAACCCACTTTTTCTATAACTATATTTTTTGGGGCACTTTATCCCAACGGCCATGTGATCTTCGTCTTCAAAATAGAATAGCGCAACACCATAACCTAAATCCCTTAATATCATTGCAAGCAATTCTGATTTTTCGCCACAAATACCTTTCATATCGTATAAAACTTGGTAGGGATACCTACTTTCTTGAGAAGTTTTATTCATAGCTTCAGCACAATCATATGGTATGTGTTGAATCATACTCACGGCAATTCTAACCTGATCATCTGGATTATCACCTAATATTTTTATTTTTTTAACTAATGGGTATACCGCTTCATTTTGCACTTTGTTGTTTATTTCTTTCATAACAAAATCTTTCATTGTTGGTGCTGGCTCGATTCCAGGAATGTAACTTATTGAGCGCGGTATTTCTGATAAATAATCATAAACTCCCTTATACACTACAAAGGGCGTTTTTTGAGTGATACCGTGAAAAGTATATGTTAGCATTATTGTTTTTGGTTGTGTTTTGAGTTCTTTGTATGTAACCTGTTTTGTGGTATTCACTTGGCTGGTTTGATTTCTATTGTTATTTATAGAAAAATTTGATGTCTTGGTCACATTGGATACCTTAGTTGCATTTGGGAATACTATTTTCTTTATATTTAGATTTGACCCAATTAAACTTGAGTTACTACCATTTGTTTGGTTGGCTGTTGATAATGGGATAGGGTAAAGCCGATTGTAGTCTATGTGGGATAATATACCACTAATTATATGTGTATTTTGTTTGCTAGAAGCCCAAACATAAGCAGTGAGAGCAAATATCACTAATAGTAATATAGTAAGGATTTTGAATTTTGGTGCCCATTTTTTGAAAAGATTATGTGCTCCTTTTATGGTTTTGTATGTGAACCATAATGTTAAGAATACAAAGAATATTGTTACGATTGCACCCAATTTCATCATATCTACCAATATTCCATTTAGATCTGGTGCCATGCGGTATGCTGCTATGGTAAAGAATATGGATGCAAGAAGATAGAAAAAGTTCATTAGAACATCTGTTGCTTCTTGAGAAGTTTTTTCGGTGCTTCTTTTGGCTTGTGCTGCTCTATGCTTGTATCCTGCGAGATGGGTATTATAATATCATCTTTTTCATACTTTCTTTCATTTACTCCTCTCTTGCTTCTTTTTGGGATTTTTGCCAGTTTGTCTAGTGCTTTTTCGTACTCCTCCTCTTTCTTTTTTTCTTGTTCCTTCCATACATCCACATAATCAGGACAGGGATGGCCGTCATCTGTTGCCCATTCTTCATAATATGCTTCTGAGAAGTCTTTGTTATTAGTTACGACATGTGGTGGTTTTGGTTTTATGTGTTTCTCACAGAACCACTTGCCACAATATGGACATTGATAAACTTTTGTCTTCTTTTTGGTGTGATATTCACACAAATGGTAATCACAGTACCCTATCTTGTAGTCTTGTTTTTTTGTTCTCCGCTTAGTTTTTCTGGTTTTCTTTTTTGTTTTGCTAGTCATCTTTTCTTTTATGCCCTTTTGCATTTTTATTTTTACTGGGCTGCTAGTGTGCAAAAAGTTGGAGAGTAAAATTGTTATAGTATTAAGTGTATACCAAATACGCCGCCCGCCGGATTTGAACCGGCGACCACTCGGTTAACAGCCGAGCGCTCTTCCAGGCTGAGCTAGGGCGGCACAGTGGTAAATTTTGTGATAGGGGGTTTAAAAGGGTTATGTCAGAATTCAGATGTATCTCTTCCTTTTCACAAGTCCATGCTTCTTTAGATAGTAATATACTGTTCTCTCTGGCATGCCTGTGATCTTTGATATCTCTGGAACCCTTTTGCCAGCGTTCCAGTGTTCAAGTATCTGCTTTATGCTTTTGCTGTCATATTTTCTTGGTCTTCCCCTAGGATCGGAGGAAGCTTCTATTGCAATGTTTATCCCAGCGTCGTTTATGGACTTAGCTAGGATTCTGTAAATACTAGGGGCAACAACTACCTTCTCTAGATTTGGTAACTTCTCCTGTAGGTCCTTGAAGTCCTTTAGAGAAGGTCTAGTCTGGAGTTTAACCTCCTTTATTTTATCAAAATGCCTGGAAAAATTCTCCAGCTCCCCCACATTCTTTATCTTTATTCTCATACAACCCCCTCATGGAAGGAATTCTTTGTTTTCAATCTTCTCTGGAAGGTACGTTTCGGTCATGAATCTCAAGCCCCTAGATGAAAG
>JALWQZ010000078.1 GCA_027077895.1 Microcaldota archaeon
GCCAATAACAGACAGCAAAAATGCCTCATGGCCTCTTCCTCTCATAACCAATCTATGACCTGGGAGGCTAGCAACAGAACTGGATTCATCAGGTAAACCAAGCAACAGACTAGGAATAAAATCAAAGAAGGTATGCGAGATAGCAATGCCTATCGCTGTGTATCCAGAAACCCAGGTCAACAGAGTATTGACATGGAGCCCAGGCGTGATACCTGTTATAATCCCAATAATCGAACCAAACAAAACATGATACACGCTATCCAAAATCAACCTCCCTCTCCCCCTTGTATTCTCTAACTACCCCCGTAGCGTTTATATATCCTGTTTTAACAGGATGATGTGAAACAAACCTAAACTCTCCAACCCCTGTGTTTACAGAACCAAAGAACAACCCATTCTTGGATCTAACCCACTTAACCACACCAGTAACATAAACCCTCTGACCTACATCAGTGTCCTTCATACTATAAACATGTTTTGCAGTATTAATATCCCGAAAGTAAAAGATGGACGTGTATGAAGCGACAAAGAGAATCAATGAACAAATCAAGACTGTTTTTCTAATATCCTCAACTCCCGTCTCCCCCATTTTCCAAACGCCCTCACAAGAACATGATCGCCTTTCTTTATCCCTTTTTTGCTTTTTGCAGCATAAATTCCTTTTGGTATACCTGCAAAGAAGTTCCCTTTTGTGTCTATAACCGCCCACTCAGAGTCTGCGAGCAGTACCCTAGCATTAAGACGCCTAGGGATCAGGATATAGAACACAAGTATCCACACCATAAGTAATGCTAAATACACCATAGAAAACCAAAGATTCAGAGTCTTAGGCTCAAATATGAGTAAAAAGGCAAGCACCACAAATCCAGAGAGGGCAACCCAAATTCGGGGGGAGCTGTATAGTACCAAAATAAGCCCTACTAGCAAAATATCAAAAAAAATTGTGACCTGCACTAAATTCCGGAATATCAAACTAATTGCAGATAGAAAAAAGGATGTAACAATCCCCACAAACACAAGAACATCCCTCATCCAACCACCGAGACGCTAAATTTAGTGTTAGTTACAGATTGTATATCCCTTTCTATTTTTCCAGGATGTATGTAATTACTGCAGTTTGTAACCTGAACATTAAAACTAAACCCATTTTGTGAGATACTAACCAGCTCACCATAACACCCATCAAATCTTGCATACTGTAAAGATTGATCAACATCCTGCCTAACAACCGCCATTGCTGTAGATATCTTAGATTGTTGAGAGTAAAAATTCATAAGGTAAATTGAAAAAGTCAAGATTATGGCTGCGATTAGGATTATCTCTAAACTTCCTTGCCCCTTTGAATTGAATTTTATGGTATGTTGCAACTTGCAGTCCCCCCTAGATGGGTACAGTCTTTTGATATGTTCACATCATATATTCCATCCTTGTTTTTGCAACTAACAGATATGTAATTAGGCAACAAAACTGTTTTTCCACTAACTTCGGTACCATTCTGGAGATAATACCTGAATTTTACTGCCACATCACCCGCACCAGTACCTGTTATATTAATAGAGTACAAACCACTGCCAATACTGGAGTTGAGTTCACCTGTGTTGATGTGAACGATCTCATAAGAACCGCAGCCAGACATAGAGACCGAATCCGCAGCAGACTTTATCTCACCAACCACTTGAGCTAAAAGTACACCATTACCTGTATCTTGTAATGTATCAGTAGCAAATTGAATCAGAGGGATAGAGACTGTAGTTATAATTGTTAGTACAATTATAAGAATCAAAATGAACTCCACTGTTATCTGACCACGAGCCATATCAAATCCCCTACAGAGACTAATACTAAAAGACCTAATAATATTATCGGTGTAAAGGGTATTGACCTCTGCACGTATACCCTCTCAACACCTCGCTCCCTAAGATACTGTATGTCTGACTTTGTGGCACCTCTAGCCAACGTCTTGAACTTAAACCGCCTCGCACCAACTACACCAACAATTATATCCCCCTCTTTTAATCCCCTGACATGCTTCACTTCTTTGAATAAGTCCCTTCCACGCATCATCAATTGGAAAAACACGTCCATAGAGAATATGACCAGGAAGGTTAAACCAAACTGGTACCAACCAAACCGAGAAATTGTAAAAGCCCCTGGGACTAGGAATACCAGCCACTTGTAAGGGATGAACGATAGAACGAACAGCAAGAGAAGAGAAAACCATCCAGAATAAAATGAGAAAACAGAATATACTAGAAAGGAGTAGCCCACGCTAGAAACAAAACTCTTCCACACAATGGGAAAAACCTTTCTATTAAGGTTATACAGAAGGTAGAACAACAACGGGATGGAAACCAAAAGAATTCCGTTCCATAGGATGGGCAGGAAGATTAAGTAATACTTGTTCAGTATAGGAAAGGTATTGCCCTTAACTAAGAGCGCACTAAGTGCGACCAAGAGTTTGACATCCCCACCTGCCAACACCCCAAATCGCCAAGCAAAGTAGAGGATAATGTACGAAACTGTTGCTGCGATAACTGAATTTATGAGGGGCATGGGAGAATGAGTCACCCCAGACTCAACAAATTTTATTGCAAATGCTAACCCAAGTAAACCAAGCGTCAGTCCCTTTGGGATGATTCTAGTCTTTAGATCAAAATATGTGGCGATTACAGCGCCGGTTAATGCCAATGCAACATAAATGTAATAGAACATAAGGAAGAATAAGGGGATTGGTTAATTAATTCTTAACGGATGTCAACTAGTGATGCTACCAAGAACATGGTTTCTATAATAGGTTATCTTGCTCTGTGCCCTCTGTTGTATTGCTAGAACATCATTGACTACTAGCGCAACCACTGCAGCTAGGCCCACTACAAACGCCAACAAGTACATATACTCCAAACTAGACTGCCCACTGTCGTCCATGTTAACACCAATACCAATTTCTCTTATTTGTAATAACAATTGCCCCCAGAAGTATTGTAGTAAACAGTAGCGCCGCTACTAATTTTACAGCTCACTAACTTGCTTAAATCTACAGTAGAGTCAGAAGTAAGGTGAGTACACTCCTTGTTATTAACTTCCACTGGCTTATTGTTAGTTAATGGGATACCCTTCTGAGCGCAGTTATACTCATCTATCTTGAGGGTAGCACTCGTAGACGTTTGCGTTGAAATATTATGGACTACACTAATAACAACGACTGCAATGCCCAAAACTCCTGCAAGTATCAAAAGATATTCCAAAGTACCTTGCCCCTTTTTGCCGAACATATCTCCCACCTCTAACACACTAACTCATATTGACTTATTAAATGTTTCGTTTGCAGCCTTCTTCTCAGCATGTGTCAAATTCTTAGCCTGTGTTTTTATGAAATAAACTGCAGTTACTATTGTAACTATTATCCCCGATAGCAATAATATTTGCTCAGTTGAGACCTGTCCATAATCATCCAATACTAAAGAACCCCACCGCAAAGTTGCTCACCACCACATATGTTACATATGCAATTAATATAAATATAGGCGCATAAAGTACTGACCTGCTAAAATTTCCTTCTCTCACTAATGATGCCATCAAAGCACCAAATAGTGCGGATATTGCTAGATACGCTTTAAAATAAAATATCATGCTGCCAAACAAAGGTGTAGCTGCTTGACCTGCAACCTTACCTAAAAATAACATTATACCAGAAACTATACCGAATATTATGGGAGCAATAAGGACAGCACTAACCAACATGAAAAGCACATATGTCGTTGTCTTTGCTCGCCTATCTGATTTTATTTTGTATATCTCTCTGACATCACTCGCAATACTCATTAATGCCTCAGACATTCCACCGCCCGCCCGTCTAGCCGAGATTATCACATTGGCAGTCCTCTTAAAGATGTCTGAACCAGTAGAATTCGCAAAATCCTCAAAAGCCTCTTCAAAGGTCTTGCCCTCCTTCATACGAATAAGCATCTTTCTCATCTCAGTGGCAAGCGTTCCATATCTACCTGTAGAAACCTCCTTCAGCGCTGATTCAACAGTCCCCCCTGCCCTTAAACTAGTTGATATGTGCATCAAAACATCTGGGAGCATTTTTTCCATCTTCTCAATCCTTGTTTGGGCCTTGTAAAGGGGATATCCTACTATCACGTCCATTATTGAGATTGAAATTAAAATTCCCAAGAATATATCGTAGAATAATCCAATGTATATTATAGAAATTGCACCAGAAAACAAACCGATACTTAGCAATAGGTCCGGATCCAACTCTTCATTTATATCCTCAACCGACGCTTTATACACTTCATAAATACCCATACTATCACGTTGGCTCCATAATCTTTACCATGTATAATATCAAACCAAGAGTCATAGGGATGAGCACGATATAGACTAGCATAAGCACTGTTGGGCCTATAACTCCTTGGAAACCTATGGTTGGCACCGCGTTGAATATAGCAGCCAGTATTGTAAAGAACACTGGTAAAACAATCCCCACAAACATGTAAAACAGAGATATCAAAGATAATTTCTCAACAAAGTCCTTCATCTTAACCTGCATGTCAAACGAAACATCCTTAGCAATCTCTGATAGTATATCTGCAAGGTTACCTCCGGTCCTCAACGATCTAACTATGTGTAAGGAAGCTCTGGCAAGTGCATCGGACGGAGATCTCTCTCCCATCGCCTGTATTGCATCGTCGGTGGTCATTCCCTTATCCATGTCGTTCAACGTCCTGTCAAACTCCTCAGATAAAACAGAGTATTTCGCATCAACTATGTCTCTCATTGTATCATGTATCCCAACACCTGCACGAATCTCAGTTGCCATGTGCCTCAAAGCAAAGGGCAAAACTTTATCTATTTCCTTGCCCCTCTTTTTAGCAATTGAAGATGGAAATGAGAATGCCACAAAAAAAGACAAGGGAACACCCGCCACAAGACCTAACAAACCTATCAGGAACGCATTCAGCCAGTTGGGGATAAACATCAAAAATCCGAGAAAACCTATAAAAATACCACCAATAACCGAACCCACCAAAGACACTCCTAGATACTGCTCGGTTGAAAGGGGAATGTTCGCAGAGTCAAGGTCTTTCATCAGTTTTATGGCAAACTCCTTGTCTGCTAGTTGTGACACAAACTTCCCCAAGGCTTTGAACCTAGTGAATATCTGCCCAACAAATCTATAAAACTTGTTCTCGCTAGACACTAGATCTTCTGGGCCCCTAGTCTCAACCTCCATTGACCTAGAACCAGCAACCACCGATTTCAACGCCTTCTCACTAGCCTCCTCCTCTGTAAATCCTCTAGCAACGTAGAGTTTCTTCATCCTCTTGACAATCTCTTCTACAGTCTCCTTGGAGTAACCAACATACTCCCCTTCCCTGACCTTCATCTTCTGGTCATCAACAGTATCATTGACTGCCATACTCACCAGCTATGTATTTATTCAATTCCACCGAAACAGAATCTATATCCCGGATGCCCCTCTTCAACAGTGACTCCAGAAACTCCTTCCTCTTGCCTAACTCTTCCATTATATCTGTATGCGTCAAGCCTGTAAACCTAGATAGCGTCTGAAGGTATCTGCTAGGTACCCCAGTGGACCTAATAGTATCAGTGACAGGGTCCCACTCGTATAAGTATATAATCTGGGGCTTGTCTTCCAAAACCCCAGTTATCTCAGCAATTTCGGTGACCCTCCTTATAGTCCCCTTTCTCCTATCGTGGACTCTCTTCATGACAATAATGAGGTCTAGGGCAGACAACATTATGCTAGGGACTTCCATTGGTGGATTCGTGAGCCTAACCAGTGTTTCCCTAGAATTGTTTGCGTGGACAGTTCCAGCGCAACCATCGTGCCCAGTGTTCATTGCAGTGAATAGTGTAAATGCCTCCTCCCCCCTAACTTCTCCAACAATGACCCGGTCTGGCCTCATTCTGAGTGAGTTCTTTATCAGGGTGTTCATGTCTATCTCGCCAGTTCCTTCAATACTAGGGGGTCTAGTTTCAAACCTAACCCAGTGAGAGATGGGTAATTTCAACTCGGCAGTATCTTCAATGGTAATCACTCTCTCAGTTGGGGGGATGAATGTGGTCATCACGTTTAGCATAGTTGTCTTACCCGAACCGGTTCCACCTGAAATTATTATGTTTGCTGGTTTAGCAGAGAGACCTTCATAGGCCATCCACAAGAACGCACCCACCTCTGAACTCAGCGTGCCGTTTTTGATCATGTCCACAATTGTAAATGGGTCTTCCCTAAACTTCCTTATCGTTATCGTGGAGCCATTCAAACTAACAGGTGGGATGGTGGCGTTAACTCTGGAACCATCTGGCAACCTGGCATCTAGCAATGGAACCTGGGCGTCAATTCTCCTACTAACATCTCTGGCAATCCTGTCGATTATCGCGCGTATGTCATCGTCCCTGGTGAACATAACGTTCGTCTTGCACATATCATACTTCCTGTGGAATATGTACACTGGTTTGTTCGGGCCTATAACCATAATTTCTTCTAGATTGTCATCCTGGAGCAGTAGGTCAAGTGGGCCGTATCCAATCATCTCCCTCATAACAGTCTCTGCATAAAATTCCTTTCTAGTTGGAGGGATACCTAGTTCAGGGCTAGACTCTATGATTTCAAGAATCCTCTTCTTGTAGAACTCCCGCCTTTCCTTTGGGTCCTTGAACTTCTCAGGAGGGATAGTTATCAGCCTAGTTGCAGCCTCCTTTATTGTATCCAGAACCATTCTCTCTGGCCCCTTTGTCCTAGGGACAGGGACCGCGTACAACATCTGCTTGTCCCCTGGAATTTGATAAACCTTGCACACGCCGTATTCATCAACCAACTTCTTGTTCTCTGGCAAGGCCTCCTCGAGCCAATCATCTAGTGAAAGACCCTCCTTCTTCTTTTCAGGCCTCTTCTCCTCAACATTTGACTTGACCTTACTCGAACTAATCAATTCATCCAGGTAACTCATAGTAATCACTAGGTAAAAACGAATTTGATATTTAAATAGATAACCAGAAAAACTGATTGCAAAAAGTATTACAATGTCTTCCCCATATACTGGCCAATCCTCTCGTATCCAAGTTTTCGGTAGTATGGCCTGACACCAACTCCAGAGATAACTAGTATCCTATCAAATCCCCATTCGTCCCTAGCGATTCGCTCTGCCTCCGCAACCAACTCCTTTCCAAGTCCCCTATGCTGGACCCTGCCGTATTTTCCTATCTCCGCCTCGGGACCATAAACATGGAGTTCCCTAATCAACGCTGTCTCCTTGTCTATTTCTGGCCTGAAGGGGTCATCTGGCCTTCTCAACCTAAGGAACCCAAAGAGTGTCTCATGATCATCCTCAAAACTCAAAAAGACCTCTACCCCATCACTCGCTTCATAGTCTAAACGTCTGAGTTCTGGCTCACCAATCTCCCATCCGTCCCTAAGCCTAATCCCAACTTCCCTAGACCTGATCTCTTTTACCTCAATCCCCAGTTCTCTTGCCTTATCCATAACCAACTGTCTTAAGTTTCCAGCAGTCACCCCAGCAGCAATGAGTTTTGCAGGTATATCCCTCTGAATCCTCATCACCCTAACGTACTTTGGAACATAGGACAAAGCCCTTGCAATCAACTCTGCTGCGGATTCATTATCCAAAGGTGTCCACTGGCCAGACTCGTACAAATCCCATATCTCCATGTTCTTGTAGAACTCCTTCTTTGCCAAAAGCGTTGGGTATATCTTAAGCATATCTGGTCTAAACCTAGGATCCTCAAACAATGTCTTGAAGGCAAGTAAATCCCTCTTTTTATTAGAATACGGGAGGCCAGGCATCATGTGGTAACATACTTTAAAGGAAGAGTCTTTCAGCCAGTGGGTGGCATCAACCACGTCTTTGACAGTGTGACCTCGTTTTATCTTCTCATATATGTCATCAAATACAGTTTGCACACCTAGTTCAACCCTGGTCCCACCAAATCTGAGCATGTCATCTATGTGCTCCTTCTTGCAAAAATCTGGCCTGACTTCAAATGTCAAACCAACGCACCTGTGTTTTGCGGTTTCATTCATCTGATGCGCCTCTTCAATATCTCTTGCCACCTTCCCGTTCAAAGCGTTGAATATCCCAAGGACAAACGACTCCTGGTACTCTCTAGGCATGGAGGTAAATGTACCCCCCATGACAATAACCTCTATCTTGTCAGTCGGATGGCCAATAGAGTCAAATTGATGTATTCTGGCCATGACCTGCCTGTACGGATCAAATTGGTTCTGCTTCGCTCTCAACGCTGCTGGCTCCTGACCTGTGTAACTCTGGGCAGCATCCCCCCTAGGACAGTATATGCATTTTCCTGGGCATGGCCAAGGCTTCGTCATTACAGCAACAACAGAAACACCGGATAGGCTCCTAGTTGGCTTTTTCTTCAAGAACTCAAATTTCTCCACAATATCATTAGGTATGTGTTCTACAATATCTCCATCACTTGGAATCTTTTCTAGTTTATACTCCTTAGCCAATTCCTGCTTAAGTTTGTGCAACTCATGTTTATTCCTGACTCGCCCAGATAAGACTGCATCAATGACATCATCGTAGAAAGTCATGATTTCACCAACTCGTCAACAATCCTAGCAAGGCGTAAACAGGTGCAAGGGGAACTGGAACAACTGGAAAACCGCTTGCAATACTTGATAGTTTAGACCTAAGTGTTGGTCTAACATAATAAATGTTCTCCAAGTTTTTGTGGATTATAGGAGTATCTAGTGACCTAACATCAGCATCTATTTTGTAAAAACCTTCAGTTGATATGTAAACGGGGAGTCCTATCTTCTCCATCTTACCTGGCTCAATTGTGACTTGTTTCTTGTACCTATTGGAAGTTCCCTCAACCCAGTAGTCTATCTCATAATTTGCTCTCCCTAGGGCCTTGTTATTCAACTCAAAGTAGACCGTGTTATTTCCAGCCTTCAACGTTTCGTTCTCTAAAGGCATGATATCAACTAGATCAGATGGATTCCTAGTGACGTGAACCATCACTTGTGCATCCTCCTGCACGTGATCCCCGTTTCTATCAGCAACCGTAAATGTGAATGTGTAATTTCCCTCACTTGCATTAACAGGCACCTTCAAGAGGGCATAGAGGTACTTGTAATTCTTTCCATACGTGATATTCCAGTTGGTTTTAGTCACACAGTTTATCCTGTCCCAAACGAATCCCTGCCCTGTATCCCGATCAAACGCCAAGACCACAGTATACCCTGGCCCAACAGGTGAAACAACAGTTGGATTTAGAGGTTGTAGGTAAACATTCACAGGTACAACTAGGTGCAAAACGTACGCATTAGACAGAGACGCCAAAAAGACCAAGAACCCAAACAAGTATTTATTCATGAATTATTTGTGTGTTTGGTTATTTTTATTCTTTAACAGGAGCAGTTGTCGGATGTAGGGCGTTGTTATCCTAGAATTCCAGTCTAGACCCAATTCACTAGAAACAGATTTTAGAATATGAACCCCATCCTTCTGTTCACCTATATACTCCAATTCAACAAAACTTCCTAGCCCATCCACCACATCTAGATTTACAGTTACATCCGCCAGACTAAACATCTCCCTAGTTTTCCTTTTCTCAACAACCTTCTTGTGGCCCACTCTTTCGAGTATCTCCTCAATATCTCCGTCAACCCTAGCCTGGAGTTCAACGGCCGACTGCGTGTCAGAATTCTTGACTAGGTGCTTGTATGTCAGCAGTTTTCCCTCCTCTGATGTTCTAACCCTGAGTACCTCATCCTCAGAAAATGGCGTGAAGTAAACATCTCTCTCTGTGTATTTACCAAGATACCTCCCTAGGCTAGACAGTTTCTCCCTAACCCCATCAAATGAATCAACCTTAAACTTCACCTCTATCTCCATACGATCCCCAGACCATTTCATGTATTTCATCCTTCGGGATTTCTATCTCAACATGTATCACACCTAATGGACTTTCCTCCGCAATATTGAACATCCCAGCCGTCGCGTCCTGCTTGTTCAAATCCATCCATGTAACACCAGCAGACCAGTTTCTCAATAGGATCTCCTCAAAGGTGTCCCTAACCCTCCTGCTTCGTATAACATCCCTAAATCGGTCTAGAACACTGGGATCACTAGACTCTCCAATAACTTCACTGGATTCTACCTTGACCTCAATCCCTGGAAACAAGGCCTTGATCGCACCCACCACCTTGTCTAAATCTTCTGTTGGGTACAGCCTAGCCTTGGCCAAAATCCTCATCACAACACCTGTGAGAATATTATGCTGGGCTTAACCTCAAGAACACCATGTATCTTCGCAATTTTGTTCTCCGAAATATCCTTTAAATCGGATATAGATGGAACATGCACCTTGACAATAATGTCATAATCCCCCATTAACTGGTACTCCTCTGTAATATCTGGTATATCCCTCAAAGCACCTAGGACGTCGTTAACCCTGTCAGACCTAGTCTTTATGAACATAAACGCCGAAACAGGTCTACCAATCTTGGCATAATCAACCTCACATGTGAACCTCTTTATGACCCCCTTCTCAACTAGTTTCTCAACCCTCTTTCTTATTGCCACGTCAGAAAAACCAAACTGCCTGGCCAGTTCGGAAAACGAAAGTCTTGAGTTCTCTTTTAGAAGTTTTATAATTCTCTTATCAATCTCATCGAGTTCTATCATAGGTTAAGTTATATATCTTCGAAAATTTAAAAGATACCCGTATGCCTGGTTCGAATTTTAACCCTAAGATCATCCAAGAAAAATGCGAGAAGGCGGGAATTTCTTACTGGACCACAACCGAAGTTGTAATGGCCATAAAAGACAAGATACAACCAGGTATGGCAGAAGATGAGATGGATGACATCGTCATAGAGGAA
>JALWQZ010000079.1 GCA_027077895.1 Microcaldota archaeon
ATACTTATCAAGCCATTTTCTCTTCTCGTTATTGGCCTGCCCCCTATATACACAGCACCAGGAGCAGCGAACACGAATTTCCCAAATGTTAGCAAGGCGAGACCAAGTGCGATAACAAGACCCGGAATCCAAGCCCTGTAAAATGCAACTAGCCCCATGCTCCTAGCAACCGTTCTATGCCCTAGTTCATGTAGTATAAACCCAAGCCCGAGAACGAGAAGCAGCACTGAGAAATCTGTGAAGAATTTGTTAATCCCGAGATATATGCTGTCCAGACTAAATGCCAGTGTTATGGTTATCCACGATATCAGTAGGTGGACAACTTCTGTCCTGTCCATGTGTGTAGTTTACGGTTATTTCTTTTATATACCTATGCAATCGTCGATACGAATAAATACCAAGAAATCTAGAAATAGGTAGGGGAGAGGGAAATGGATGACAATGGTCAAGTATCTGCTGAAATGCTTGTTCTCCTGGCTGCTGTGCTAGCAGTTGCTTTTGTTATTGTTTCTCAATTAGTGCAGACTAGCCAGGTCTACAAGAAATCCACAACCCAAACTAGATTTTCAATATCAAAGGAGTTGAAAAAGATTAAAGGAGGTAGATAGGGGGTGAGGGAGATGGATGATTATGGACAGGTTTCTGCAGAAATGATTGTCTTACTTGCGGCGGTTATTGCAGTGGCTTACGTGATAGTTAAATCATTGTATGGTACTGCTTCAGATGCAAAACATAGTTTTACCTCGGCGAGTAACAAGACACTGGATAAGGTAAATGATATCATGAAGATATAATGATTTGTAGTGATCTCATGAATGGCCAGTATTCATTGGATTTTCTTGTGACCTTCACTGGTTTTATGGTATTCTTTCTGGTTATGGCAAGTCTATCTATAAACATTGGCAGTGATTTTTCTCACGCTCTAGCGTCTAAACACTCTTTGATGTCCACAAGGATCATTTCGGATTATAGTAATACTTTGTGTCTTTTGCCCTCTGGCTCGGTGCAGTATCTTAGGTTATACTTTCCAGAGTTGACTAGGGTTTCAGGAGGACACACACTGCACGCAGTTGTAGACAATAAAACATTCTCATTTGACCAGAGATGTATGCTGGTTGTCAATTCATCATTTCATGGGACATACAATATTAGCCTTTCTAGGCGAGGTACCGCTGTATACGTCAATTATTCCAGGCTCTAGTATCCAAATACGAATCGGACCTCTTTCATTTTTCCATCAAAAACAGGGCGTTCTATCACAAACTGATTTTTAGGCGAATTCCATTTTACTATAATAGTTTCTCTCCCATGAACCACTTTCATTTGAAGGTTTGGGTTGGTCCTTTCTAGTATCGCCCTCTCAACTATTGGGTCACTAATGCTATTTGTTAGTATTATGACTTGGGAGATATCGCTTGCTTCCTTGTAGGCTATCGCCAGATCTAGGTTTTGGTTGAACATTGGAATTAGCAGGATTATCGTTGCTAGTATGATTAGAGATATGATTGCGTCCAGGGTTATTAGTCCCCTAGAACCTGATCCAGACGACCTTCCCATCATGAACCCTCACCCTTGTTATCGTTGTCCCATTCCCACAAACCTGAGAACTACAGGCCATGCGCACCACACCTGGTTCGTCTAGAAACGTTGAATTGCTTTGATACGCTAGGGCATCTGGGTCGTTTAGTGCTTTGTCACTGTTTATTATTGATTTAACTTCCATCTCAACAATGTGTCTGTCTTGTATGATGTTTGTTGCGATTATGGATATTTCTGTAATTGATACGGTCGCAGATACTAGAACGAGTAAGAACCCCATGCTAAGATCCATTGTGTTCAATGTACCACCCCGTCCTAGTTGTGTTTACCCCCAGTGCGGCGTAGTCGGAGAATATCAACCCATTAACTTGCATTGTTGTGATTTGACTTTCTATTTGGGTATGCCACGTCTTTGTTAGGCCCCCCATACTAGTTATTATCATTAGGACTAGGGATATCATTGTAGCGATGGCTATGATTGCTTCTAGACTGGCTAGCCCCCTCATCTGTAATCTCCCCTAGGCACTAGGTATACGTATCCGTCCCCCTTCAATATTATGCCGTAATTGGATACATTGGTCGTTGGCCTGAGTACACCAGAGTATAAACTCGGTTTGGACTCTGATACGACCACCGGGGTTCCCCTATACATTTTTATTTCTCCATATGAGATCTTGAATCCCTTGCTTCTCCAGTAGTCCATCCATTCAAGTAGATATGCGTCACACATGCCTTCTGATTTTGTACATTCTCTAGAGACCTCTGACAGAGTTCTAATTATATCCTCCTGGATATTTTTTGCGGACTGGGCCTTTATCAGCTCGTCTTGAAGTTTATTGGTTGATTTGATATCATTGTATTCTATGGATAATAATGGCACGACTGATAGAACAAAGACCATAACTACGAGAAAACTAAATCCTTTCATCCTCTCCCCCAATAGTTTCTGGAAAAAGGTTTATAAAAGCATTAGTCTAAAATACACTTACTTTTTATGGTGTATTGCTATGAGTGAGGAGAATGCCTTTGAAGAGTTGAAGAGGACTAAGGAGAAAGCAAGGGAAATATCCGCGAGAGTTAAGAAACTCAGGAAGCAGGCTTCAGAGGAGAAGAAGTTGAGGGACCAGGCCAATGCCAAGGTTAGAGAGTTGAAGGCCAAAAGAGATGAGACGAACAAGAGGATAAAGGAGGTAAAAACCAAACTAGAACAGATAAACCAGGAAATAAAAAAGAAGATGCCTGAAGGTGCTAGTAGGGGAGACATAAGAAGGGAGATATCTAGGTTAGAGTGGGATATACAAACCAAGGTTATGTCACCAAAGAAGGAGGAAGAATTGGCAAAGAGGATTGAAAAACTTGAACTTCAACTCAAGGCATGGGATGAAGTTGATGCTCTTTTTGCAGAGAAGAAGAAACTCTTGTCTGAACTTGATGAACTGAGGACGTCTGCTCAGGCATTTCATGAGGCTTTGTTGCATTATGCAAAGGAGTCAGAGTTTCATCACTCCCAGTTAATGGAGATTATAAAACAGTTAAAGAAGTTGGAGCCTGATTTTGATGAAGTCAAAAAGAAACTTGCCAAGGCAAAAGAGAATGCTGATAAACTTAGGGAGAGGATCTCTGAGGAGAGGAAGGCAAAGGCTATGGAGAGAAGGGCGGAGATAGAAGCATTCCAAAAGGAGCAAGAGAAAGAGATGAAGAAGATGGAAGCGGAGATGAAGAAGAAGGCAAAGGAACTGATGGCTGCTCTCAAGTCTGGCAAGAAGTTGACGACAGAAGAATTGATGATCATTCAAACATACTTGGGTGATGAAGATTAAGACTTACATAACATTGTGGTTTTCAAGCGACGGGGATGCACCCAGTGATATAATATCTGACTTGGAGAAAATAGGGTTTGAACCTGTGACTGGTAATTATGATATGGTCTACAATTGGGGAAAGAGACCCACAAGGGATGATCTCATTCATCTAGCAGATATTATTAAGAGAGCACTGGACGGAAGAGGAGTTCTTTTTAAGTTGGAGACCATCTAGTGTTTAAATATCCATTTGCATAATTATATTGTGGTGCCTATGGATGATGATGAACTTGCATTTAAACTGGTAGAACTCTATGTTAGAGAGGTTTCCGCTGTCCACGAGAAGAGACAGATGGGTTTGGATACAATTCTTAATGCTTACTTCTATGCTCTACTTAGGATAACTAGAAAGAAGGAGGAAATTCTTGCTATGAAGCGGGCTGTTGACAAGAGCAGTAAAACTCCTGCCAGTGTTCCAGCACCCAGTGGGACCGCGAAGGCACCGTCTGAGGTCAAGGGAGAATCTAGGTCTAGAATTGCTGGCAGTGGGAAGGATATCACATTTGAATTTGACTGAGTATGAACCACATCACGATCATCATTAGCACACCCATTCCAAGCACTAGATAGATGGCGTTCTTGGAGTTGCCAAATACTATTGGCACAGGACCAATCATCACGAGGCCAGCGTACTCTGCGTTTCCTGATTTTATGCTACCTAAAAATACGAGTGATATACCCAGTGCAACTAGAATCAGGCCAAGTTTCACGAGGTTCATTTTCTCACCAGTATCTTGATCACGTCGCCACTCTTTAGTACATGATCTTTCCCGATCTTTCTCTTTGTCCTTGCGTCAATTGCTCCAATAAATTTGTCGCCTATATCCGTATGTATTTTGTATGCAAGGTCTAGGGCAGTTGACCCGTTAGGCAACAGATACGCGTCGGGCAGGATGTTTCCCGATTTGTCTGCCCAATGGGTTTCGTCCTCCACTGGAAAGACAACAATGTTCCTTAATTTTTCATATACCGCTTTCTCTAAGACCTGCTGAACTCCAGTAGACCCCAGGGGGCCTAGGACATTCTCTTTTATGTAATCCAATGCTTCCTTTTGTTTTTGTGTTAACTGTTTTACTACTTTGAAGTCTGATGAACCAGGTATATACTCTATCAGCCCTGCCTCGGCTGCTCTCTTTAAGGCCAATTCAGATTCCGCGGAAACTGGAACCACATCCAACTTGTCTTTTAACTCTTCATAGTTTCTCTTTGCTTCTGGGAGATCTATCTTGTTGGCTGCTATGAGTATTGGTTTTGTCTCTAGTATCTTGTGGGCTAGG
This sequence comes from Microcaldota archaeon, assembly GCA_027077895.1. GTDB lineage: Archaea > B1Sed10-29 > B1Sed10-29 > WALL01 > WAMD01 > JALWQZ01. Next base: position 4,679 of record JALWQZ010000079.1, read on the forward strand.
TTCATGAGTTCATCATCCCCAGCATTTATGCTCAAGCCTGATTCTTTCACAATTTCCTCGACCTTTTCTCTGCTCATGTTCAGCCCTGAAAGTTGTTCATAAACTAGGTCTTCTAATTTTCCTGCTTTCATTCTAGCGCGTCGTGATATTGTTTGCCAGTTTCTTTTCAGTATCCCAAATATCCAGTAGGTTATTTCCTTCTTTAGAAATTCTATGTCCTGCATTGGGTCGTGCCCTGTTGTTGGGTTTCCCTCCTCGTCTGTCTTCCCTGAGAAGTCAACCACGTGAATCAATGCATCTGCATCCATGAGGTCGTCAAGAAACTGGTTTCCTAGCCCTTTTCCCTCGTGTGCCCCCGGGACTAGCCCTGCGACGTCTAGCAATCCGAATGGGATCAGCCTAGTCCCATCCATGCACGGAGCGTTTCTAGGACTGCATAACTTTCCTATCTCTTTGTGTGGGCATGGGAATCTGACGAAGGCGGTCCCTAGGTTTGGCTTTATGGTCGTAAATGGATAACTAGCCACTTCGGCGTTTGACAAGGTTGCTGCGTCAAAAAATGTTGTTTTCCCACTTGATGGCTTTCCAACAACACCCAATTTCATAGTTTAAATTTTTATAAAACCTTAAATATTAACTATTGTCTTATTTCCTCCAGTGAGGTGCGTAAATGACAGATGAAATTGTTAGAGAAACGTTGTCTGTATGCCCAGAGTGCTTTAGGGTTATCCCCGCGAAGATAGTCAATAGAGATGGGAAGTTGTACATGGTCAAGGATTGTCCAGAACACGGGCATTTTGAAGAGTTGTACTGGGCAGACTATCCTCTCTATGAAGAGTATATGAAATACTTTGAGTCAGGGTCTGGAATAGATAACCCTTCAACTGAGGTGAAAGAAGGATGCCCATGGGACTGTGGCTTGTGTCCCCTACATCAATCATCCTCCGTTCTCACAAATATAGATGTTACAAATAGGTGCAACTTTAGATGCCCAATATGTTTTGCAAATGCTGCTCACTCTGGATATGTCTGGGAGCCGAGTATTGAAGAGATTGGGCAATGGATGGACAACCTGTTGAAGGAGCGTCCTCCTGGTCTAGCAGTCCAGTTTTCAGGTGGTGAGCCGACAGTTAGAGATGATTTAGCAGATATAATCAAGATGGCTAGGGATAAGGGATTTAAGCAGATAATGGTTGCTAGCAATGGTGCTAGACTGGCTGAGGACTACGAGTTTTACAAGTCCTTGTTCTTGTCTGGTTTGTCCACTGTTTATCTCCAGTTTGACGGCGTTAGGCCAGAGGCATTCATCGCTGCGAGGGGTTTCAATGCACTTCCTCTCAAGGTTAAAACAATAGAGAATACCCGAAGGATGAAGAAGGAATTGGGAGGGGCACCGACTGTTGTTTTGGTTCCGACGATTGTTAAGAATGTTAATGCTGATCAGGTAGGAGACGTGATTAGATACGCTGCCCGCAATATAGATGTTGTTAAGGGAGTCGACTTTCAACCTGTTGCATTGACTGGGAGGTTGCCACAGGAAGAGAGAGAAAAAATGAGGATAACCATACCTGAGTTGTTGGATAACATTGAAGAGCAGACAGACGGTCAGATAAGAAAGGAAGACTTCTTTACAATACCAACTGTTTATCCTATCCTAGAATGGTTGAGAAGGGTGTCTAAGGACGGTTCTGCGTACCCGAGGGTTAGAACTCATCCTGTCTGTGGAGTGGGTACGTATGTGTTCCTTCACAAAAAGGAGTTCATACCAATAACTCGTTTGATAAATGTAAATAAGTTAGTGGATCTCATGAGCAAGGGAGTATCAAAAACAGAACTGCTTCTTAGGATTCCAACTCTAGTTAAGTCTGAGAGTGTGAAGTTCATAAAGGACTTCCTTCCTGTTTTCAAGGAGATAATTACTAGGGGAGATTTTGGGGCCGCATCCGCGTTCCACACCCTCCCAAATATTCTATTCATTGGGGCCATGCACTTCCAAGATCCTTATAATTTTGATGTTGAGAGGGTTATGAGGTGCGTCATTCACTATGCATTACCTGACGGAAGAGTGATACCATTCTGTGCATATAACAACTTCTATAGAAAGAACTATGAAGAGAAATATTCTAGACCTCCAAATGACAGTGAAAAAGAAGAGTTCAAGGAGCAGGTGAAGCAAATTTCAGAATGGAGAGAAAGGTTCAAGGATTATAGACTACCAGAAGAATTGTACAGATGGTGATAAATCTATAAATTACAATGGGAATAAATACGCACATGAAGATTGCTTTCATCTCAGATACTCACCTTGGTTTTAACTGGAGAGACAAAGAATTGAGAGAAGACTCTGTTAGGCAGGCTAGGGAAGCCTTTATGAAGGCCATTTCCGAGAAGGTGGATTTGATAATCCACCCAGGGGATATATTTGATGATAAGATACCAAAGCCGGAAGTTTGGGTTGAGGCGCTCAAGATATTCTCGATGACACAAATGGCCCCCGAGTCAGGTGTGAGGCCAGTTTCTGGTTCTGTTAACCCCCTACCATTCAGAGGTATCCCTGTGATTGCAATCCATGGGAATCACGATAGAAGAGGAGGCACACTAAAGAATCCTGTTGAGGCCCTCGATGCAGCAGGCCATCTAGTTTATCTGAACTCTAGCAGTGTACTGGTTGAGAAGAATGGGGAGAAGTTGAACATATTTGGCATGGGTTATGTTCCAGAATCGTATGTACTGAAGACGTTAAGGACCATTGCACCCAAGAGGATTGACGGCGCGTACAACATATTTGTTATGCACCAGAATGTGAAGGAGTATTTACCTGATGACGTTTCATTCTTGTCCCTAGGTGATTTACCAAATTTTGACCTGGTTGTAAATGGGCATATACACAACAACACGTTTGAAGATAAGGGGCGGTTTAAGTTTATGATGCCTGGTTCTACTGTTGCCACTCAGTTAAAGAAGGAGGAGGCAGGGAAGAAGAAGGGGTTCTACATATTTGACACGGATACAGAAAAGGCAAAGTTTGTCGAGATTGAAAGCACTAGACCCTTCGTTTACCTAGAAATGAAATTCTCTGGCACTGAGTTATCCAATGTCTACACCAAAGTCAGGAAAAAGATAGAGGATGTCCTTGAAAATAAGTTTTCTATGAAGCCTATAATAAAATTAAAACTTGTTGGTTCACTCTCGGCCAAGACAAATATAGATAGGGATGAGATATCAAAGGGTTTTGATGATGCCATAATAATAGTGGACAACAGGCTAGAGACAGAGAATTTCATGAAGAGAATAGAAGAACTGAGGGAAATGCATGCCTCTAGGGTGGGCGTTGAAAATCTAGGTCTGGCTTTGCTTAGGAAGAAGTTAACTGAGGTAGGCTACTCTGGGCCTAGCGTGGATGAGGTATTTGACCAATTGATTGAGGGAGATGTTGAGTCACTGATACCTAAGTTCATTCAGCATTACCAACAGACACAGAGTAGAGATACATCTTCTTTATAGCGTCTGCTGCCTCCTCAAGACTATCAAATACTGGCACACCGACTTTCTCCAACATTCTCATGTGTACCTGTGTGAAGTCCCCACCCGCGGAGAATGCGATTATTGGTTTTTTCTTCTGGTCAGATTTACTGGCTATTATGTCTATTATTTCTGATTGCACACCCGCTGTTTGGAATAGTATCAGGACTAGGATAACATCAACATTGTTGTCCTCTAGCAATGCATCCAACGCGATCTCGTACCTGTGTGCATCTGCATCCCCTACAAGATCGACGGGATTTTTAACAACAGCGTACTCTGGGACGTGCTTTTTTATGACATCTATGGTTTTTTTGTCTAGATTTGCTAGTTCTAGACCATACTTTTCGAGGGCATCACTTGCTATTACTCCGAATCCTCCACCATTTGTTACTATCCCTATCCTCTTTCCCTTCGGGAGTGGTTGTTCTGCCAGTAACCTAGAATAATTGAACATTCTCCTGATGTCATCCGCGATTATTGCACCTGACTGTTTTAGCATGGCTTCCCAAACTCTAGCCGAGCCTGCTAGAGCACCTGTGTGTGATGAAGCAGCCTTTGACCCTGCTTTTGTCTTTCCGCCTTTTATCACGATTACAGGTTTTTTCTTTGTTATCCTTTTTAGTGAATTGTAAAGTTCTCTCCCCCTCCTTGTTCCCTCTATGTACATCCCTATTACTCCGGTCGTCTTGTCTTTTTCCAAGTAATCCAATAGGTCAACTTCGTCAACATCACATGCATTTCCGTATGATATGAATTTACTAAATCCAAACCCCTTTGCTGCAGCCCAGTCTAATATCGCCGAACCAACAGCACCACTCTGGGAAACAAAACTTATCCTCCCCTTTCTAGGTCTCTCTAGCCTGTACCTTGGCATGAATAGTGTATCAACTTGAGAATATGCGTCAAATACACCAATACAATTTGGCCCAATGACTCTGATATTGTACTTTTTCCTTATCTTTTCTATTTCATCTTCTAGGTCATTTCGCCCTATTTCTGAGAAACCACCAGAGACGATTATTACGTGTTTCACTCCTTTTTTGCCACAGTCCTTCAAGGCACTTGGTACAAATTCTGCAGGGATTGCTATAACGGCTAGGTCAACGTCTTCAGGTATATCCTTGACTGTCTTGTAACATTTTAAGCCTAAAACCGTGTCATGGCTCGGGTTCACAGGGTATACACTCCCCTTGAAGCCCCTTATGAAGTTCCATAGAATAACGTGGCCAACCTTGTTTGGATGTGTGCTCGCTCCTATCACAGCCACACTTTTTGGTCTGAAGAATTTGTCTAGCATACAACCACCTTATATGATTCTAACATCCACTGCCTTGACGTGCTTTTCGTTTGCTATCAACGGGTTTATGTCAATCTCTTTTATGTTTCTGTTCTTTGTTATAATGTCCGATACGGCAACTAGTGCATTGATTAACTCGGTCATCTTGATTGGCTTCAGTCCCCTTGCACCCGATAGGGCAGGGTATCCCTTTATTTCCTTTACCATCTCCTTAGCGTCTGACTTGGTTATGGGCGCCAATCTTACAGAAACGTCGTCTAGGATCTCGACAAATATCCCACCTAACCCAAATAGGATGACCGGTCCAAACTGTGGATCTCTTTTTCCTCCTATAAACAGTTCCACGCCGCTCACAACCTCTTGCATGACAAACCCAGTTACATTAACACCGGAGGACTCAATTTTCTTGACGTTCTTTTCAAACTGCGCCAAATCCCTCCAGTTCTCGAGTATCTTAACCCCCCCAACATCTGTTTTATGAATGGGCTTGTCCGTGTCTACCTTTATGACAATTGGAAATCCTGTTTTCTCTATGAATTGCTTTGCCTGACCTATCGTCTTGACGGGGGTTGTCTTCGCTGTTTTTATTCCATATTTTTCAATGAGTTTCATCTCTCTTATGTACATGCTTGCTATAATGTAGAAGTACGTTTTAAATCTATCTATCTCCTCTGGTTGAGTTGAATTCCTGTTTAGGATTTATCAAGAAACTGCACAGTGCCCAGATACCTGAAATTCCCATCAATACCCAGCCATAAACAGGGTAAAATACTGCAAGTATTAAGTCTATTGCATCAAATTCTCTTCGTGATTTTCCAATTCCTGCTAGAATCACTAGGAATGAGACAAGGCCAACGCTTATACCTATTGTTGCAGTTAATGGCCACCCCCATGTTGGCAGTTGGAAATAACCTAGAGGGACACCTATGAAACTTACCCACCTAACTATGTATGTGATTATTCCCCTAAGTGTAAAATCCCTGAACCAGTAGAAGAATACGTACGCATTGAATATCAGGCTTAGGCTAAGGAATATGGACCAGGTCCCCATTGCGAGTACAGGGTAGTAAACAGACAGTTTTTTTGGTTTTATGTG
>JALWQZ010000080.1 GCA_027077895.1 Microcaldota archaeon
ATCGTAGACGGCATGGGCGAGGGCTTTGGCCCGAGCATTTCCCAGGCTTTGTTAAAGGCCTCATTAGAATCTTGCCAAATAAACAATGACTACTCTTTCTAAAATTTCCTAATTGGATGGTCAAACGTCTAAAAAACCGCCTTATCCTGTATAAATCAATTAAACAAATGAAACGAAAGATTTAAATATAACTAAAACAGAAAGTTTTATAACTAGGGGGTGGTAACATGAAGGCCAGAATAGGTCTATTCGTTATGATACTCGTTAGTCTAGCAACACTAATGCTCTCCACATCTAGCGCCAACTGTCAATTCTCCTTCGCATTCACGGGGGACCAGACAACAAATGCGACTGCCATCCCCTGGAACGAAACTGCCAATTTCACAAAAAACGAAGACTTCAACAACACAGTAATTTACGCCTACCTCAACGTGACAAACTCAACAAATTCAACAGACTGCTCGTGCACACCTGGGGACATCACGAGCATCATATTGTATCCTGCAAACCCAAAATCCCCTCAAATCACAGTAGATGGAAGACCACCAACATCAACGAGCAACTACTGGATGGGCTCCTTCGGGCTAAATTCAAGTTACACATCAGCAGGCAACTATACAAACATGTCAGTAACCTGTGAAGAACTAGATGGCAAAACATACAACAAAGTAACATACAACATCACTGGGAACTTTATCTTTGTAAAGGACGAAGAGGGGCCGTCCCTAGTCAACCTAGAACCAGAAAACAACTCAATAATCTACAACAACACCCTCATAAACATAACCCTCTGGGATCCGTCTGGCATAGGGTCAATTGAACCGGATGAGAATGGAAACCCCATTAAGTACAACATAACTGGCGAGACCACCGACTACTGGAATGTAACACTGTACCCAACCCCCATAGACGGAAACATAACAATCACCATTAATGCAAAAGATTTATCAAAGGACTCAACGGGCGTAATCGTGGGCAACCAAAACAACATAACTATCCACTACCTCATGGATGAGTACGCTCCGAAAATAGAAAACTTTTCAATGGGTCCAATAAACAAAGATGAAATACTAGAAATACCTGGAAACGTTAGTTTTATAGTAAACGACACCCTGCCAACCAAATGCATTGCAGAAATAGAGGGAAAATCCCTAAAGTCTCCAATCTTAATCATCAACAAAACAGTCAATCCAGGAGCACACACACTTTCAGCAGAGATAACCAACAAAACCCAGATTCCTTGGGGGTATTACAATATTGGTATAACCTGTGCAGATGAAGGCAATCTGACATCCAACTACACAAGTAAATCTTTTATAATTGACACGACACCCCCAACCGTGACTCTTGTCTCCCCTAAACCTGGAACTGTCACAAACGAAAACATAACATTTGAAGTGAACGCATCAGACGACTCTGGAAAAGTGTCCTGTTATGCTATAGGGCATGGATTCAATGAGACGGGACCTATAACCACAAATGACTCAACGGCTCTAGATAAATCAGGATATTTGGAGTACACAACAAACGTAACAAATGCAGAACTCAACTATTCAATAGAGTGCATTGATGCGGCAGGCAATGAAAAGGTATTGAATGGGATAGCAGTGCTTGATGACCTGCCCCCAAGGATAAGATGGCTAAAATGGAATCCAGAATTCCCCGTTATTGGCGATAACCTAACAGTATCTCTACGGGCAGTAGACATGGAACCAATCACTGCATCATTAATCTATACAAAACCAGGGGCAAAACCTGAAACAATAGACATGAAGGAGATAAATGGCACATTTGACTCAGGAATAATTCAAATTGATAAAAACGGTACATGGCAGTTTGAGGTTGATGTTCTCGATGGCCTAAAGAATACAGCAACTGAAAAATTCAACATAACTGTGGACACACAACCACCAAATGTCACATACAGCATAACGCCTGGACCTGGTTACATAATGGTAAGCGCAAATGCCACTGATCTAAATCCATTCCACGTAAAAATTGACCTGAACGGGACAAACAAAACATGTGAGAAATACACAAACACCACAAACTCAAGCCTAGGTATAACCTGCAACTTCACAAACCTAACCGAAGACAAAAATTACACCATCCTAATAACTGCAACAGACAGAGGCAACAACACAAGAGAGATAAACAAGACAGTGAGAACACTAGCCGTGCCAGTTCCAAGGATTACATGGCTCCCAAAAAGTCCATACATCTGGGTAAAGACATTCTCTGCAATAGGTAGTTACGACCCAGACGGGAACATAACAAGGTACTACTGGGAGTTTGGAGATGGATCAAACGCAACAAATGAAACCGTGATTCACGTATTCAAGTCACCTGGGACATACACTGTGAAACTGATTGTCACAGACAACGACAACCTAACAAACATCACAGAGGTCAACGTGACGATAAAGAAACTATTTGTCCCACCAAGGCATCACGGTGGCTTCGGAGGTGGATTTGGAGGAGGGGTAATTGCAACACCAGTGAAGCCAAAGCCAAGGCCAAAATCAGTGACAATGAACTGGTCAACTAGTGGCGTGAATGCGAGAATGTCTGCCAGTACAAACGGCAATAGAACTAGCATAACAATCATTGTCTCCGCGAAGAAAACAGGGTACTACCAAATAATCCAGCCCATCCCGCCGAGCATGAGCATATCACAAATAACCACAATTCCAAAATGGGACAAGATTGAATCAGGCAAACTAGTATGGAACGTCTATCTAAACCCAGGCAACAAAATCACCATAAAAGAAAGCGTGACTGGAAAAATTAGCAAGAACGTGATAGAAGAACTGAAACCAGTCATATCGTCTAAACCACCCCTACCAGCACAGACAGTCAGAGTAGCAAAGGTTACAAAGGCTGTTCAAAAGCCAGAGAATAAAACAAACACAACCATCAAAAGACCAATGCCCCTCACAGGGAGGATAACGCAAGCGAACGAGAAGGGGCTGGGTAGATGGGTTGTAAGCGCATTGGTGGCATTGAGCATAATCGCCATATTCTATGTCCTAGTAGAGCGCAGCCATATAGGGCATGCACACATACACTGAACAAAACTATTTTTAAAACCCCCTTCGTTATTTTCTCGGTGGTTTTTATGGCTCAATTTGTACCAACATGCCCACTGTGTTTTCAAGAGGATGGATACGTCATAAAACTAGAAAAGAAAGGAAACGAATACGTCTGCACTAGGAAACCCCATGAGCACGTCTTCATAATAGGCCCTGACGGATACCTGAAAAGGAAGGAGTGACATGCCTAGGCTGAAAAGGGAACTAGGCCTGTTTAGTGCGACCCTTTACGGAATAGGGATAATTGTAGGCGCGGGTATATACGCCTTAATAGGGAAAGTATGCGGTCTGGCCGGAAATGCGGTCTGGATTTCATTTGCAATATCTAGCATCCTAGCCCTGTTTACTGGCTTGAGTTACGCAGAACTCTCCAGTTTCTTCCCAACAGACGCAGCAGAGTACGAGTACACAAGGGCAACCATAAAAAACAGGTTCATAGGCCTGCTAGTTACATGGTTCGTCGTCGGTTCATTCGTCGTCTCAGCATCAGCAGTTGCAATAGGATTCGGCAACTACCTGGCACCATTGATTTTCGGGAACAACTGGAACTCCGGCGTAAACCTAGGTTTCATTGTCCTAAACTGGCCAACCATAATCGCGATACTAACAATCGCCTTCTTCACACTGGTCAACTACCTAGGAATAGAGATATCAAACGACATAAATATCCCATCCACAATACTAGAAGTCGGTGGCATACTCCTAATAATCCTGGGGGCTGCCTGGCTTGTACTGACTGGCCACGCCCACCCTGTGAATTACATGCAGATGTCAAACGGGTGGTCTGGCGTATTCTCTGGTGCGATACTAGCGTTCTTTGCATACGTTGGATTCGGCAGTATCGCAAAGATGGGGGAGGAGATCAAGAACCCTAGAAAGAACCTTCCTAGGGCCATAATAATCTCAATAGTCATAACAACAATTCTGTACGTGCTAATGGCCATCTCCGCAGTCACAATGGTGCCTTGGCACAAGTTGCTGAACACCCCAGACCCTGCATCTGCTGTCGCAATGGCAATAAACCCTAGTTTCAGGCTATTAATATCAATAGTTGCCCTGTTCTCAACCGGGAACACCGTTATGCTCATATTGATAAGCGCAAGCAGGATGATGTATGGGGTTGCGAAGGATGGTGCGTTGCCAAGGATACTAGCAAAGGTTGATCCAAAAAGGGAGACCCCCTACGTTGCAGTTTTTGGTGCAGGTTTAGTCGCAATGCTCCTGGCAATGCTAAAAAATATACAGACAATCGCAGAGGTCACAAACATATGGATATTCATAGTGTACGTGTTCGTCAACCTTGCGGTGATACTCCTAAGGTACGAGAGACCAAGGGCAAAGAGGACATTCAAAATTCCTGGAGCAATAGGCTGGTTCCCTGTGATTCCGGGACTAGGCCTAGCCACGTCCCTAATAATGCTAGGCTATTCATTCTTCATGATACACCTAAGTTTGACCCATCCTGGGACATGGTTAACCGCTCTCCTAATTGCCCTAGCCGCCTTGTTCTACTGGAAAACAAAGTAGTCACTCAATAACCTTCTCAACCCACCTAGTATTGAATATGAAATACAAAGACACTAGCCCACCTAGAATATTTGCAAGGGACATCCCAAACCAGATTCCATTCATAGAGTGCCAAAGGACACTAAACGCATATGCAAAGGGCACCCTCATTACCCAGAGTCTGATAAACGCCAATGCAGTGGCCCTCTTCGTCTTCCCTGCTGCTCTCAACGCCTGCATGACAGGGAAGAATATACCAAAGAATGGAACAGAGAATGAGAACAGAAGTATGAACTTGGCTCCCTCCATTATGACATTCGGGTCAGATATGAAAACCCTCACCCAGTAGTACCTAGGTATAACTATCAGAAACGCTAGGCCTGTCATAGTCACAAATGTAAACTTTATGGCGGTCTTCAAAATCTTCTTGGCCCTCTCATACTGCTCTGCACCTATATTCTGTCCAATCATGATAGACGCAGCCTGGGATATACCAAATGAAACAGACGAGATTATGTTTATCAACCTGATTGTGATTCCATATGCTGCTGTAGCCACCGAACCAAACCCGCCAACTATTGTCATGACAGCCGCAAACGCCAGACCGTTCAACGAATTTCCAACCGCAGATGGGAGTCCTATCTTGATTATCTTACCTAATAACTTTTTATCAAAGAACAGGTCATCAAACCGTACATGTATGTGTTTCCAGCCCTTGGCAAGAATAATAATTGCAATCAACGCGGTGACGGCATTTGACAATCCTGTTGCAATTGCTGCACCCTCAACCCCCAGCCTAGGCAGACCAAAGAGCCCAAATATGAGTATGGGATCAAGTATGCCATTCAGAATAAGCGTAAAAACATTCACCTTCATCGGGGTCATAGTGTCCCCAACTGCTCTCATAACAACAGAGAATGTCACACCCACAAACATAAATGGTAACGAAAGAAAGATTATCGAAAGGTATGACTTGGCAAGCGCAAAGACATCATGAGGCGTTCTAATCGCCATCAGAAGCGGACCAGTGTACACAAAGCCTAAAAACGCTATGGCAATTGATAGTAGAAACAGAAACATTAGAATATTCCCAACTGACTTGTTTACCTTATCCCACCTGTTTGCACCAACATACTGAGATACTAAGGCCAATCCTGCAGCAGCAAATCCACCAGCAAATGACGCTATCGTGAAAACGATTGGCCAGGAGACTACAGGTGCAGATATTGCTGTCCTCCCCAGACGCCCTAACCAAAACGTGTCTATAAGATTGTATAATACCTGAACCAACTGGTTAAACACTATTGGTCCAGCGAGCACTAGCAATGTATTCAATATGGGTCCCTTTAATATCCTAGTTCTCATCCTCCGTGGTACCATCGCGCATATTCTGAATAAACACATTTAAAATAGAACGCTAGGTAACGATTATAAAGGGGTATAACAAAAAGAAAATCGCGCGCCGGTAGTCTAGCCTGGCAGGACCGTGGCCTTCCAAGCCACTAGCCCGGGTTCAAATCCCGGCCGGCGCATTGCCATTGTAAATGGCATGGGCGAGGGCTTTGGCCCGAGCCTTTCCCAGGGCTTTGTTAAAGGCCTGTTTAAATCCCGGCCGGCGCATAGAGCCTTTTGGGAAAAGCCTCGGGAAAACAGTTTTGCTGTGGACTAGGAGCCCTTGGGAAAGGCCATAGGAACTGTACACAGGTTACAAGGAGTATACCAATTTATACCTAGTTCTCGTAAGTTATGAACATGAAATCAAAACACCACATCATCATATTCGAAGGCCCGTTTGAGAGGCCTGGAGACCTAGTCATAAAGAAATTCGCCAGAATAAAGAAGGCCAGAAAACTCATCAAGGAGAAAAATCCAGACAAAACAGAGTACCACCTGCTCAACGGACTTGTGGTAAACGGAGTCCCGGGGAAGGTGAAACTCCACTTCATAGAAATTGGGAGAAAACCTGGCTCTCAGGCATACGAAGTCCACTACGATGTCATCCCCGACGAAATGGGAAGAGGCGTGAAAAGGCGGGAGATTTCTGGCGTCCAACTGACAGAAGACCAAGTCTTATCCTTGATAGACAAAATGGAGCCAATACTAAAAAAGAACCGGATAAGTGTCAGATGGCTAAAACCGGGTGAGACACTAGATGGCTAGGAAGGGCTACAGGGCAGAGTACCTGGCAAAGAAGAAACTGGTTGAGGAATACGGTGAGGAGAACGTCATAAAGATGGCGATAGGAATGGCCAGCGACTTCCTAGTCCTAAAACCCGGCTCTGGAAAACTGGAAAAGATAGTTGAAGTGAAGTCAACAGTCAAGGAAAAATGGTATCCCAAGCCGAGAGAAAAGGTCCAAATGGAAAGACTCTTGAAACTGGCAAAGGAACACAACGTCCGACTGGAGATGTGGATCAAGTACCCTAGAAAGGACTGGGAGATAAGAGTACTATGGGGCGGTGAAAACTAACACATGTTTTTAAACAAAACTTACATAAGTTAGATTATGCGAACGAAGGACGAGAAGGAGAGGGAGAGACTAGTTGGAGAACTTGTTCTACTGTATAACCTAGACTACGATGCAGCCCAGAAGTTGATTGACAATTACCCAAACCTAGCAGAAAAGATACTTGACGAACACGCGCCACTCTCTGAAAAGGAAGAAAAGATAATTGAAAAACTAGAAGAGGAAACACAGGAAAGAACACGCTTAAACAATGCCAAGAAAAGACTTGGGAGTTTGCTCACAAAGGAGGGCATTGACAAAAGGGTGATACCATATATAGTTGAAGGCAGGCCAGTTCCATACAAGAGAGGCAACAAGTTGTGGAACATATCCGCAGACCTAACAAATAAGATAATGTTCACCGATGAGAAAGGAAGGAGCATACACAAGATACTTGAAGAGGAGCCTAACAAGGTAAAAACAAAAGCAAAATTGCTCAAGTATGCATCTAAAATCGCCAAGATAATGCAAACTGGGGCCCACAAAGACTGGAAAAAAGAGTACATCATGAAAAATAGCATAAAGGGAGCAGGTGCAATGTACCTGCTAGAAGGCAAAAACTCCCAAGGAGGAAAACCACTCAACCAGATATTTGAAAGCATCATAAAAAGAGCCGCGAACAATCCTGACGCATTCGTCGCTGAAAGGAACATTGAAATAAAAGGCATCAAGAAGGCCCACGAGATAGCCAAATCCAAAAAGGCGAAGGAGAGAAAGGAGAAGAAAAAGAAAAAAAGAATAAAACAAAAAAGATTACCTATTTAATACACGAATTCTTAACTAGTTTGTGTTTCAGTGGTTGATTCAACAGTTTGGCTTGCTTGGATTGTTTCTGGCATCTCTGGTAGCCAATACGATACTCCCTATCCCCTTTGAGCCCATGTTGTTCCTGGTCAAGGCAACCCACTACAATATATGGGTTTGGCTAATCGCGGCCAGTCTAGGGGCTTGGCTAGGTGAGTCAACAGTGTACTGGGTCACTAGATGGGGATCAAAGCCAATAACAAACAGCATAAACTACCTCCTAAGGAAACTCGGTCAAAAGGAGATAGATATTGACGAAATTGTATCAGAAGACTCAAACCACTGGCTCAAAGAGTGGATGAGAACATGGGGCTTCGGAACCATATTCGTGGGGGCATTCACACCCCTACCTATGTTCCTATTTGATATATTCGCAGGTTACCTAAAATACCCGTACTGGAAGTTCACAATCGCCTGCTTTCTAGGAAAACTAGCCAGATACGCATCAATACTCCTAGGTGGAATAGCAATATACAACTTCCTAACCTGACCTAGGAACCTCTGGGTCCATGATATAACATTTTACACCCAGGGATTCCACCTCCTTCTTAAACCACTCCAACTGCTCCCTAGACAGGTCCAAGCCCCGGAGATAGTTGTAATGCATTGGCACAACTGCCTTCGGTTTTATAACCTTCACTGCTTCCACAGCATCCTTCAAATCCATTGTGTACGTCCCACCCACAGGCAAAAGAGCCATGTCTATTTTCATGTCTGCTAGTTTCTTCATTTCAGGTATGAAATCTGTATCGCCTGCATGATATACCCTGACCCCATCAATCTCAAAGACAAACCCTACAACTAGCCCCTTAGGATGGAACTGCTTACCAATATTGTAAGCCTCAACCGCGGTTATGTTGACACCCTTTACATTGAGTCTATCCCCAACATGAACAACCCTAACATCCCCTGCACACTTCTTGCTAGCGCCCTCAGTCGTAATTATTACTGTATCCTCTTTTCTTATCTTATCTATCTTCTCCGGTGCGCAATGGTCAAAATGCTCATGCGTAACCAATATCACGTCTGCTGGCTCTGGATCTTCTGGAAGGACGTAGGGATCAATATAAACAACAACAGACCCTTTCACCAAAAAACTAGCGTGCCCAAGCCACCTAATCTCAACGCTACCTATCTTCATGTTCACCACCTAGGTATGCAATAAACTAATAATATATATATTTGTTTAACCAGAAATATATTCGAAATACTCTGGGGTGGGATTTGTGAAAAAAGGTCTCAATGTTATCGTCGCTATTGTTTTACTAATCGCAATCACCGTTATAATGGGTGTTAGCATCTACTTCTGGTTGGCGGGTTTATCCCACGAACAAACTACAGGACAAAAACCTGTCCAGATAGCGATTATGCCTGCAGGTAATGGGAAAATTAGTATTGTAAACCTAGGTTTGCAACCCGTAAAAGCATCCGACTTAAAAGCATCAAATGGGAAGTTGGTGTGCCCAAATGGAAGCATCCCTCCAGGTGGTAAGGTAAATTGTACAATAGAGGGGAGTAATACTAATACAATTGTTGTGTATGGTGGAGGAACAAGCCCCGCATCTATTGTTCTGAATGGTAGTGGTGTAACATCACAATGCAACGGAGTAATCTGTGGTGGGATATGCTACTCTGGAAATTGTTGTAATAATTCTATGTGTTCAGAGCCGACGCCAACGTGTGATACGACAACGCATACATGTGTATGTGATGGCGTGCAGTGTGGGGGTACGTGTGAGACTGGAGCGGGGGTATGCTGTGGAGGAACGTGGTATGCCAATGGAAACTGCTGCAGTGATAGTGATTGTTCAGGTGGAGACGTGTGTAACAGTAATCATCAATGTGCACCCCCCAATCTGACATCTAATAATACAACGTCTAATGTGACGTGTTATGTGGATAATGATGGGGATGGGTATGGTACAGGAAGCCCGCAGACGTTTAATGGGACGAGTTGTCCAAGTGGGTATGCACCAAGGGCAGGAGATTGTAATGATAATAATCCTGATATAACTGTGTGTAGCGGGTCGACACCTATTTGTTATAATGGGCAGTGTGTGCAGTGTACGTCGGATAGTGACTGTTCAGAGCCGACACCAACGTGTAATACAACAACGCATACGTGTGTATGTGATGGCGTGCAGTGTGGGGGTACGTGTGAGACTGGGAGTGGAAAATGTTGTAATGACACATGGGAACCAAATGCACAGTGTTGTGTAGATAGTGACTGTCCAAGTGGAGAGGTATGCGATAGTAATCATCAATGTGTGACACCCTCAAACGTGACGTGTTATGTGGATAATGATGGGGATGGGTATGGTACAGGAAGCCCGCAGACGTTTAATGGGACGAGTTGTCCAAGTGGGTATGCACCAAGGGCAGGAGATTGTAATGATAATAATCCTGATA
>JALWQZ010000081.1 GCA_027077895.1 Microcaldota archaeon
GGTCTACCCTGATGAAGAGCCTGAGCAAATCGTAAAGGATGCAGTGAACGAGATTGTCATGTACAACTTTAACCCGAAAAAATTGGAGGAGAAGAAGGAATCGGAAGAGAGGAGTGAAGAAAACACCACTCCCTTTGGAATGCTAGGATTCTAGTTTACTTCACAATGTATGGTTTTATAAGTTTGACAGCGTTCTCAATTGCTTTCCTGACCTCTTTTTCACTCTTTGCTCCTGTGCATATCATCTTCCCGTTTTTGAACACTAGCAGACTGGTTTTTGGCGTCTTCAACTTCAGTATAGCACCTGGGAACTGTTCTGGTTCATATTCAACATTGTCCAACTCCCGGGCTAGGGCATAAAGGTCTATATTAGCATTCAAACTTGCAGACGCAACAATGTTCTCTATCCTGAATGTTATTTCTACCATTCATACCACCCCTCAGAAATTCTAGTCAATTTATAAATCCGTCTATTTAAATAGTTTTTTATAAATGGAAGGTTAATACACCAGTAAACAGCCTCAGAAGCGCGTATACAAACCACCAGACTACCTTTATTGCTATATTCATTTTGCCGAATATCAGGCCGACCATGAGGAGTATTGCTAGTCCGTGCCACCAGTCCTTTGACCACGCATATCTTTTTCCAGTTGATCCAGAAATCAGCCTAGATATCGTCCCGACAACGAAGTATATTGCGCCCACTATCGCGGTCACCCACAGTATTAAGTTGAATAGGGAAGGATAGTAGACTAGAAAAACCACTCCTAGACTGAAAAATATGATTATGAAATTCACTAGTTCATCATCTTCCATGCAGGATTTTTGTGTTATGGTTTAAATAAATTTTGCGAATTATTACCTGGGTTTTTGCACAATACCCACTGAACCTTTTTAAATAAGTTTTAGCAAAATATGAGAGACAAAATGGAGTTAACCTTTAGCTTTAAGTATCGGAGGGTTTGAAATGAAAAAGAGCAAAGGCAGCAGAAGAGGAACTAGGAAGAAACTCAGAAAGAAGCCTAGAGAGAGAGGGATGCCCCCAGTTAACAAGTTCCTTCAGAAGTTTGATATTGGGGAGCAGGTCGCAATAAAGATAGACCCAAGTATTCATGATGGAATGCCTGATCCGAAGTTCCATGGCAGAACCGGTAAGGTAATTGGCATGCAGGGTAAGGCATATCTAGTCCAGGTTAGAGATGGTGGTATGGTAAAAACTCTAATCGTGGCTCCAGTCCACCTTAGGAGGGTTGAGGTGAGCCAATGATAGGCAAGGAAATCAAGGGTGAGAAATACATCACTCTCCCAGAGGTTGCCAACATATTGAAGAAAATGGAGAAGGAAAAGGATTTGACATATGAGCAGAAGAGGGCGTTGGAGCACGCGAAGGAGTTTGGCAAGTTAGGTGTAACCAAGGCTAGGCAGTTGGTTTCGAAACTAGTTGAACTAGGCATTCCCGAGAACTACGCTGTTATGATCGTTAATAACATGCCAGCAGATGAGGATGACGTCAAGGTAATACTTGAGGACGTCAAGGACTTGAAGGCAAGCATTTACAAGCAGGTGGCAGATCTTGTCGCTGAGTATATGTGAATTTGCGGAGGTCGAATATGCCAAAGGAAGATTATGCAATAGTGTTGGATTACCTTCCAACAGGATATCCGAATTCGTATTCGAACGAGCCGATAGTACAGGCTGTCGGTACTCAGTACTTTACTCTTTTGGAACTAGTCGCTAGAAAAGGCGTTAATCTACTTCTTCAACAAAAGGTATACATTGGTCAGGACAAGAGACCTGAGATTGAGAGAATAAAGGGCAGATTACCCTACGATAAATTGACCCACACTGCAAAGGAAGAATTGGAGAAGGCAATCGAGAACATAATAAGGGAGGATGAACACAGGTTCATTAATTTCTTCAACAGGGCAGGGCCTGTGACGATTAGGATGCACTCCCTTGAGTTGCTCCCAGGTGTTGGGAAGAGGCACATGATCCAGATACTTGAGGAGAGGGAGAAAAAGCCGTTTGAGAGTTTTGAGGATTTGACGAATAGGGTGAAACTTCTTCCTGATCCTGTTAGGATGATAAAGGAAAAGATAATGGAGGAACTGAGGGGCGAGGCGAAGTATTACTTGTTTGTTAGGCCACCTAGGACAGAGCCTAGGCGCAGATGATATTTATGCTGGATATTTCTAGGTACCCTATCCGACCAAAGAAAAAATTGGATCAATACTTCTTGGTGGATGAGCGGTTTTTACAGAAAGAAGTGTCATTGTTAAATCTTTCTAGGGGTGATACTGTCCTTGAGGTTGGTCCTGGTCTCGGATTTCTAACTAGGGAACTTGCCATTGCAGAGAGGGTTATTGCAGTTGAGAGGGATCCATTGTTGGTAAACATACTTAAGATGGAGATGCCAAATAATGTTGAGATCGTAGAGGGGGATGCTTTGAAGTTGGACTTTTCTAGTTTTGAATTCAACAAGTTCGCATCTAATATCCCCTATTCTATTTCTAGGGAATTGACCATAAAACTGCTGAGGACTGATTTTGAAGTAGGTGTGATAATCTGCCAGGATGAGTTTGCAAGGAAGTTAGT
>JALWQZ010000082.1 GCA_027077895.1 Microcaldota archaeon
TTCTTGGTCAATGTGTTGTAGACTCTTAACATTTTTCACACCTTTAGTATCTCTTTTACTTCATCTCCAAATTTGTTGGCAAAGTTTATAATAAATGATATATCTTCTTGACTTATCTTTATTCCCGGGTATGAAAAACTATGTCTTAGCACCCTTATCTTGTTTGCGGTTTCTATGTCTGGACCTAGTTCTGGGAATAGTTCATAGCTTATCACAGCGGTTCTCCTCCAAGTAGTATGTGTGATCCAAGTATGTTTAACGCGAATTTGTCACATTTGTTCTTCATATTTTCCCAGTCACTTAGTGAGTATAATTTTATATCTAGTGATTTCTTCGTGGCCTTCTCTATCTTGGACACAACCTTCATGCTTATGTCTTTGCTGGACACTGGCCCCACGAGCAGTATGTCTATATCACTCTTGTTGTCGTATTCTCCCTTTGCGTGACTACCAAATAAGGCCAAAGAAACGTATCCGTCTGCAACCTTTTCTATTTCCAGTTCAAGCAGTTTCTGTGCGAAGTACCAGGACTTGAGTAATTTCACCTTTCTATTTTTACTAAGTTTAACCAGTTTCATGTTCCCTATCCGCCTAGTTTCTACGAATTTTTCTTTTTCTAGTTCCTCGATGACTTGTGTAGTAAATGCCTTGCTGACCCTGGTCTTCCTGGACAACTCTGATAGGGAATACTCTGTCCTAGGGTTGTTTACTAACTCCTCTACAAGCCTAAACCACTTTTCGTTTGCCAATAGACCCATCATAGTTAGTATTCTTGTCGTTCATATTTATAAACGTTCGTTCATATTTGTGAACATTCGTTTTCTGTGAAGAACGGCTGATGATAAGTTGCAGGTTCTGTGCCCGTTTTGTGCATTCTGTGTTCCTAGGAATTAAAAAATATTTGCTGTCATAAACTCTTTTAAACTAGTAATCTGTTATCTACTTGGTGATGTTCATGGTAGAGAGAGTTCCCACTGGGATACCTGGCTTGGATGACCTACTTGAAGGAGGTCTTCCTAAGGGGAGGAGCGTTCTAGTCTCTGGTGGATGTGGTACAGGTAAAACAATAATGTCAATGCAGTACTTGATAAAAGGAGCATTGGAACACGACGAGCCAGGATTGTACGTTACTGTTGATGAGAGGGCTGATTTGATTAGGGAGGACATGCTCAGGTTTGGTTGGGACATAAAGGCCCTAGAGGACGAGGGAAAACTAGCCCTATTGGATCTTTCTTCAACTAGGATAGGCGTCCCATCCATGGAGCAATACTATGTTGAGGCTCATGAGTTTGAGCCGGAGAAATTGTTGATAAAGATCATGCAGACCGCAAGGAGTATAGGGGCCAAGAGGTTCGTCCTAGATTCAATTCCTGCATTGGGTTTTCACATGGAGAGTGAGAACAAGATAAGGGAGTTCATACTGAAACTAGTCTACTACCTAAGGCAGACTGGCCTGACGTCGATACTCATATCTGAACTTTCTGAGGAGGGCAAGGAACTAACGAAGTTCTCTAGGTTCGGAGTTGAGGAGTACGTTGTTGACGGTGTCATCGTTTTGAGATACACGACGATGCCATTGCTGGAGGGCACTCACAGAATACTGTTCATACGGAAAATGAGGGCGACGAAGCATTACGAGGGAATGGTGCCATTGAAGATAGACACGGATGGAATAAAGTTAGTGCCAGTCGATATGGATATATAAGGTTTTAAATCTGTATCTACATAATTTCATCATGAAGTTTGAATTGGTTTCCCTAGTCCTAGGGTTCGTCCTTGTATCTTCACTAGGGTTTTCTGTGGAGTATATTGCTCATGATATAACACTCTTGATACCTGCCATGGGTACGCCGACTGTTAGTGAGGTATATCAGATAGGCCTCAACTCGACGGAGAAGAAGGTATTTTCAAGGGATTTTTCTTCAAACATAACATTATCTAAACTAATTTCATGGGGAACTGGTCCTAGTTTTAAGGTTGACATAACAAAGTACCATGTTAGTTATGTCCTAGGCGAAGGGGGATTTGCCCAGGTGAACCTACAGTACACTGCGAAGAACTTGCTTCATAAATTGAAGGATTTAGGGAATTCAGAAGTGATTGCAGTTGAAGGCAAGGATATGGTTTTCTATCATAATGGGAGTTTTGTTTTACCCATGAAACCAGTCACGCAGTTGATGATACAGTTCCCGAAGAGTTATAGGATTGAGGGAATGCCGCAGCCAAGACCTGACGAGGAGCGAGTCCTAGCAAGCATACCTGGATATCTGGGAGAGTTTTATGAGTACACATGGAGGGGGCCGCTTTCATCCTCTGGGTTTGAGATTAAATTCATCAGGCCTAAATTGATACAGAACCAGTTCACATGGGCAGGTATGTGGGAGGACCTGAAGTATAGATTTGGTAACCCATTGTACCTAGCAGCAATCATAATCATTATCATACTGATATACATATATAGAAGGCAGATAATTGATTTGTTGAAGGAGGTCTTTGCTGAGGAGCCCATTTTGGATGAGGAATCCTAATCCCAAATTATCTTTTCTGTTTTTATGCCTAAGCTTTCTGCCACTTTTC
>JALWQZ010000083.1 GCA_027077895.1 Microcaldota archaeon
GCAGCAGCATTTGGATCCGGATAAGTTGTGTTCGTTTCAACCAGCAAACTCAGTGCTGGGAATCCTCTAATGGCGGCTAACATCATCAACATCCCAGATATACCCGTCGTGACGCCCTGTTCTATTATCCTTATGCCGTGTTTCTCTATGTCTTTCTTCACTCTCTCGTCAGATGCGATTCCAAACACTGTTTTCTCGTCCACTTGGAACATTGAAGTCATGCCTGCCAGTGAGATAATTTTCTTCATCCCGTTCTTTTTGGCGAATGTGAACAGTTCCTCTGAAACCTCATATACCATGTTTCCGGGTATCACGAAGTCAGAGAATATGACGACCAATTTGTTCTTTTTGTCTAGGTATATCCTGACTGGCGAGTATGGGATTCCACCTTTTATTGTTGCCATTGGTGGAAATTTGTCGGATTCCATGTGTCCTATTAACTCCATCTTGTTCGATTCAACTAGGTAACTGGCTGCTATCGTTCCCACTAGGCCAATACCAGGAAATCCCTCAATTAATGTGTAACCTGACAAGGAGTATTTCTTCTTTAGGATAATCTTCACCATTTTAACCACACCCTATTAACTGATTTGGTATTAAAAAACCTTTAGAATGAGATTGACATGGAGAGTTTTAGTACGATTATTGCTATGGGCAGTATGACTCCCGAGTACAGCACACTTTTTCTTATGCTGTTTGATGTTATCCCCAGATACAAGCCTGCCATTATGGCAAATATACCGATGTACACACTACTTCCGAGTATTGCCATCCTTTGTATTGAGACGGGCACAGAGTTTCCCAGCAAACTTGCCCCTAGGCTCCTAGACATAGATACCATTGACCCTATTACAAACGGAACCATTACTGTGGCAGATGATGCGATTGTTATTGACTCAATGAGTTGGTTTGCCTTTGTCTCTTCTTGGATTATAATCTCCCCTGAGTACTGGTTCGCAAGCCGGTATAATAGTTTTGATGCATCGTATCCTCCCCTGTAAGATGAAATCAATATACTGGTGATTGGGCCAAGTTCAGGTACTTTCCTCTCTAAGTCTCTAAGTGCCTTTACAACGGGAACGCCTCTCTCAATGGCTTTTCCAGTTTTTTTCATTTCTTCGTTCTCTTGCCTCTCCAGTATGTTAGATATGGGTATTACGCCCCATAGTTCAGACACGCTCATCGCTATCTCAGGTATTGCTCTTTTGATTGCCATTCTCTTTTTCTCTGCTAGGTACACTGGTACCCCGAGCGTTATGATGATAGGTATTGGTGTTAGCATTATGTTTACCAGTCCGATTAACCCGGCTAGGATTGCAGATGCACCTAGGTACCTCCAGAACTTTCCTTCCCAGCCAATGTACTCTATGTCGCTCAAAAATTTTCTTATCAACCTACCACCGGCCTTTTTATTTGCATCATTGCGACAATTATTGCATCTATCGATGGGAACACGACAACAGGTATGAGAAGTGCATCTATTTCTGAGAAATCCACCCTCATGAATGCTGATCCAACCACTAGATACGCTAGGAACATTGCAGGGACAATGCTAGACACTACTATCAGAACCATGGAGTACATCATTGTTTTGCTGGAGTGCCTTTTCATTTCTATCTTTCTTTCTTCTATTACCTTGTTTGCGAGTGAGTCTAGGGGGCCAGTTGATCCGCCGAACCTGTACATCATTATCAACCTGTTTATGAATTTTGAGAAATTTTCTGAGTTCTCAATCTTTTTTGTATCTTCGAGGGCCAGGGGCACAGGCACACCTGAATCTATTTCCCTTATCACAGATTTGAATATTCTGCCTATCTCGGTTTTTGACTGGGATACGTGCTTTATGACTTCTGTTAAACTTATTCCGGAATCTAGCATTGCGCTTACCATCGCTATTGTTGATGGCAATTCGGACTCGATTCTTTTCGTTTTCTTGTTTTTTATATTGGTTTTTAGTAGGTACTCGATTAGAAATGCTGAAATAAATGGGGAGAGTGCTATCCATGGAGATGCCCCTATGTAGACAAGGGCCACTCCTAGCCCAAGCATCGTCAAAGAGATTTTGTATTCCACAGTGTCACCTATAATTACTAAATGATTCGAAGGCTTTCTCTATATGTTTATCACTGCGTTCCAAGAACTTGCTTCTTTTCTTGATCTCACTCTTCTTTATTCCCATAAACTTGCGGGCATATTCTAGAATTCTACTCTTTGATTTAGTTCTTTCTAGTGTATCCAGTTCTGGGTTGTACATGTAGATTGGGGTTATCCTTATATCCGAGTCCCAGTTTATTTCGCATATCTCAAAAACTTTCCTATTGTCGGCTCTGTCGGGTGTTGACCATCTTCTCTGCACGATTACAAGGTCTATTCCAGATAGGTCTGTTTTGGGTATTCCCATGCTCTTTATCCTGTTCATTGCTTCTCTAGTTGATAGGCCATGGAACGTAGCTAAACTTCCCTTCCCCTGTCCTGCTAGGGTTGTGTCTATCCATGCCTTCACCTCTTCAGGTGTCCTCACTTCTCCAACTATGACCTTGTCGGGCCTCATCCTGAGTGTGTCTTTTACTAGGTCTGACATGGATATACCCCTCTCCTTGTTTACCACCAGCCTAACTGTGTGTGGATGGAATATGTTCAGTTCAGGGGTCTCCTCTATACTTATCACCCTCTGGTCATTTGGGATGAAGGTTAGAAGAGAGTTTAGGGTAGTTGTCTTTCCAGAACCTGTTGAACCAGCAACTAGTATGTTTGTGTCTGACTGAACTGCTATCCAGAGAAATGCCATCGCCTCACTGTTTATTGTTTTATTATCTATTAGTTCTCTAGGTGAGAAGGGTCTCTGTCTAAATTTTCTTATTGTTAGAGTGGCCTTTTGTGAAATAGGTGGGATTACTGCGTGTAGCCTCGAACCATCGGGCAAATTGGCATTCATCCTGGGTTCCTGTGCTGTTAGTCTTCTATCTAGCGAGTAGGCCATCTTGTTTGCTATTTCTATTATCTTTTCCCTGTCCACCATCGAGATATTAGTATCCATCCACCCTACATCTCTTAAAAATACTCTTATGGGGTCTCCTTCTATCACAGAAATCTCTTCTATGTCTTCACGTTCAATTAGGTAGTCAAGTACCGAATATCCTTTTATTTCATGTTTTATTATCTCAAGTAAATTTGCCATTTGTTCTTCGTCCATCTCAATGTCTACCGCATTTATAAACTCCTTGAATAGTTCTTCCAAGTCCACATTCTCATTTCTTATGACTTCCCTGTGCACCTTCATGAATCTGTCTATTAATCTTGCTTCCTGAATAGTGGGAGTGTAGACTGGGATCTTTTCTAGTTTCATTTTGTCTTCACCCAACCTAGTATTCTTGCCTTCTCCTCCTTTTCATCTTCTGTTTCAACAATCTTTAGCGCCCCGGATATCGGGCAGTGGTTTAGGCAGTCCCCACATAAAGTGCACTTTTTTGCGATTCCGTCTTCCATTACTATTGCATCATATGGGCATGCATAAACACATTCCCCACATCCAACACAAGAATCAGGGTCTATGCCCCAAATCCCAGGGGAAACCTCATAGAATGCGTTGTACTTACAGCTGTCTTTGCAGGGTACATCTGGGCAGTGTTTGCAGTTCATTATCTTTGAGTTTTTAGAAACAGGGCAGAATTCTAGGCATGCATTGCATTCTTCACACTTATCTGTTTTCAACAAGTACATCCCTCTCCCCCATGATATTATATGGCTGCCTGTTTAAATCTTTAACCCTAACTCTTTTCTCACCTCATCCAGTGAGAACTGATTTCCAGACTTTACTTCGATGATGTACTTTGCAGGCTCCTTAGGATATACACCTAGGTTCCATGGTTTTACGTTTAGACTCTTGTCTACTAATACTCCGTTTTCGTCCAAGAAATAAACATCAATTGGGAATCGCATAAAGCAGGTGTGTATCCCGTTCATCCTAGACTGGAACGGCATCACTATAACAAGTATGTCCCCAAAATCTTTCTTACCCATTAAACCTAGGAACCTTGAAAACCACGTGTTCGCTGTTATTATCTTCATGATCATTTTATAACCCAAGTGTTATATATGTGCTGTTTTGGAACCAGGTACACTCCTCTGTTACCGTTATGTTCATGACACCTGCCATAAGGTTATTTGAGAGGTAAAATTCTTTTGAGAGAATTCCATTACTTGGGATGCCCTGGTAATGTCCAAATAGTTTCCCATTAGTGCTCTTTACAATTATGTTTATTGGGCAGTTTATGTTATTTCCTTTATAGTCTGTTAAATGGACAGTTATATTTAGGCTATCTCCCCAATTAAAAGATCTTGTTTCAGTTTGTCCTTTGTACGTTTTTATCTGTATGTCTTTTGTCATGTAGTGGATCATCTTTGTGATGGTTTGGCTGGAGTTCGTGTCGATGACTTCTATCTTCCAGTCTCCTGGGGCATTTGGAGTGAATGAGGAGTTCCAGTGCCAGTTCACTAGTTTTGCGGTTGTGTTTTGGAATATCTGCCCGGAGGGGGAGTATACAGTTACATTTATGTTATCAGAGTTGTTTCCAGTTATCCAGTAATATACTGTGTCCCCAGTTTCGAACACATCTGTTTGGTATGCTCTGTTTTTGTCTTTGAATGTCTTTATCTGGAATGGGACTGTGTATTTGTACGTGAAGTATGTCTTTGCGTAGTCTGGTCCGGATACTAGTTCTAGGTTACTAACGTCTAGTGTGAATTGGCTTCCGTTTTGAGTTATTGTGTATGTGGTCTTTATCGACTCTGCCCTTTCGCTGGCGCTTGTGTTCATCAAGTTTAGCACATGGTTCATGAAGTCAAAGTTATTCTCATAGTATATGCTCTCTATGAATGCAGAAACCATTTCCAGTTTTGTTTCGACTAGTTTGTTTGCTAGGAACGGCTTGTATGAGTACGTTTTGTATGCAGAGATTTGGTTTGTTGAGGAGAAGTACATTGCTATTGCTACCATCATGAGCATTGCCACTAGTACCATTGGGAGGAAGTATTGTCCTTTCATACCCACACCTGAACTGTTACGTTGGCTGTTTTTCCAGCATCGTTCGATATTATGCATCCGTTTGAGTATATTGTGTCTCCACTTAAACTAGGACCGTATGACGTGTTGTTTACAACTATCCTGACCTTGTAGTCAGGAGGCGTCATGTAGACCAGGTCTTTGTAGATATCGGATAGATCCCCAGATAGTGCCCTCTCTCTATCCATCTCTGAGTTACACACGACATTTACCAAGTCTGCTGAATATCTCGCTAGTGTATTTGGATTGCTAGGATTTGGGGGGGTGATTATCTGATTCTGCATGATGAATAGCATTAGGGAAAACAAGATTATGATTAGCATTATCGCCTCTAGGATTCTTATGTAACCCTTGGCCATGCCCACACCTTCATGATTCCAGGTGTCTCTTTTCCGTTCTTCAACCTGACATAGACAGGCCTTTGTACAAAGGGAGCAGATGCACTCACGTTCATATCTGGCACGCAACTCCAGGTTTTGGCTATCGTGTCTACTACGTAATAGTAGTCTGCAGTTGTTGGTATGCCTGCGTCTGAGCATTTTGTGATGTTCTCCAGTTTTGTTTGGTCTAGTATATTCAACTTACCTTGATAAGCGAGTTTTGATATGAGCATCCCCGAGACTAGGTTCGCATCGTACAACAACTGACTTTGTGTTGCACCAGATGGCTCAACCACTGAATTCATTACGATTATGCTGAATACTATGAAACTTAAGAATAAAACAATTGAGATGATAAAGTCTATGTTTGCATCTCCTCTCATTGTGCATCACTTAACTGGATGATGTACTTCCCACTTGAGTAGTATATCTTGTATTTCATATAGACTGGTTTTTTGACTATTATTGATGTGGGGGTAATCTTTAGATACCCTCTGGCACACGCCTTGCAACTGGGGGCTAGGAATTCAACCTGAGATGGCATAAATTCTTTGTATTCTTTTAGGTTTTTGTTTTTAGCGATCTCTCTAACTTGTTCTGCTATGTCCTGAACCGTGAAACTCTTTGTGAATTTTGCTTCGTATGTTATGGCGTTTCCATGCATTCCAGAGACAGGAGGCAGTTCTGTGATTGTTTGGGCCATCTGTACCATTGGGGGTGCGGGGTGTATGAATGCAAATACGAGCATGGTGATTCCAACTAGAATCACTGAGTGTTTTAACCCTGCTATCACACTTCCCTCTCCCATCTGGCCGGATATGAGACCGGCGAAGAATGCCTCTATTAACGAGACGTTGAACAACAAAACCCTGAAGTCTTTTTCTGTCAGGCCTCCCCCACTCTTACCGAAAAGTTGGCTGGCGACTTGCATTTTCGGGATTGCTGGTGCCAGTGCTGTTGTTAAAAGTACCATGACCATTAATAATAATAGATATATAACATAAATTGTTGCAGTATATGTGGATAGTTTGCTTTTCTTTTCTTCTTCCATTGATTTTAGCCTTCTCAAGTCTTCTGCGAGTGTCATTAGAATTGCGTTTATTTCACCTCCTTGAGCCTCTGCTGATGTCATTATTGTTATTGCTTTTTTCACAAATGCGCTGTTTACTCTTTTCTGGAATCTATCCAGGGCATCCTCAAACGGGACACCCCATGATATCTCCACTGCAATCTTCTTTATTTCGGGTGTTAATGCGCCGTAATCGCTTTTTGATGACTCCAGTATCGCCCTGGACAATGGCACTCCCGAAGCGTTGTACTCCGCTAGGTCTCTTAAAAAATCAGGGAGGTGGGTTTCTATGTCATCTATTCTCTTTCTTTCTTTGTACGTGTAAAATGCCACTGGTACTGATACCGCGAAGAACATGATAGTTAGTCCCATGTAATAGCCAGAAATCCAGATCCCAACTAGACCGACTAGCACACCCACCAATGATATTATTATTATATTTCTCCAGTACACTGGGAGTCTCTTAATCTGCTCTATGAAATCTTTATTTTCCTCTTTCTTTTGCTTTACCCCATTCTTTTTTGTTTTCTTTTTCATTACCCTACACTCCTGCAGGTTTGGTTGAATCTATTACTATTATGAAACCTATTGATGCTATCGGTATTAACACGTATGTGAATATTTGGAGTAGTGGTTTCACAGGTAGTGGGACACCACCTATTGCCCCTATTATACTCACCATCACAAATATTATGATGGTACCCGCTACGAATACAGTTGCATAGACCTCAGCCATCATTGATAAGAATTCAATATACTTTGCTTCAGTTCTTCTTTGTTCCTCCATTAGCATCCTTGATTTTTCCATCAAGACTGCCCTTAAGTCTCCACCTGTTCTTATTGTTGAGGATATAGTCCACAGTATATCTTTAAATTTTGACGATGGTATCCTCTTTGCTTCCTCTGATATTGCAGTAAGTATGTCATATCCGAATACAACAACATTTCTTGCGATTCTTTCGCATATGTATGATACAATTCCATATTCCTTGAATTCCCCAAGCATTTGGAATATTGCCTGTGGGGGAACTCCTGTACCTGCTATGGTTGACATATGTGTTACAGCATATGGAAGATACTTCTCTATATTTGATTTTACTTGGTTTTGTTTATATTGTGGGTATGCCACGAAACCGAAGATTACCAGACCTGCACCTATGAGTGATGAAAATAGGGATACAAGAAACACTCCCAGTGCACCGTATCCTAGTAGAACGCCGATAACAGCACCAACCAGGAATGCTGAGGCTGCCGCTATTATAGAGGTTAAGATCATTGCGGATACATATTCCTCGAATGGTATTGTCGAGTATGATGCCTCCAATATCTTGTTGAGATACCTAAACCTGTATAAAAACTTTCCAATCCTGCCCTTTAATAGATTGTATGCCATCAGTGAGTACTTTCTTTCGAAGTTCATATGTTCTTAAGCACCTCCTCTGGATTGGTGTAGTACTCTCTTATTATCTTTCCGACTTCTAGGTAGTTTCTAATCTTGTTCTTCTGCATCCATTCCAGTATTGAGGATCTTCTCTGTATCTCTGCCCATATGCTTGTTTCGTCAACACCCTTCTCTTCTATTATGTTCTCCAGTATGTACGATTTGTCTGACACGAATTCAAATGAGTCGTCTGATGCGTTCCATTTCATAAGTTTGTTGACTATAGGTCTGAACTCTTTTGTTAATCCCACTATCTCAACTAGTTCCTTCACCCTTCTCACTTCTACTCCTTTTATCCTTGCCTTTGTGAGGATGATTACAATGTTCAAGTGCTGTAGTAAACCAACAGGCAGGTTAATTGGTGGTGTTTGCAATCTGTGAAGGACTGCATCTATTGAATCTGCGTGTATGGTTGCCATTCCAGGGTGTCCAGTAGCCATTCCTTGGAACAGAACATATGCCTCTGCACCTCTAACTTCCCCTACTATTATCTCATCAGGCCTTTCTCTCAGTGCTGCTCTCAATAGATCATACATTGTAACTTCTCCCATCCTTCTTCCTGCTGCGTCTTCTCTACCAAATCCTGACCTGACTACCTTCTGCACCCAGTGCTCGTGTGGGAGTCTGATTTCGGGGGTATCCTCTATTGAAATAATCTTCTTCTCTGGTGGAATGAACATACTGAGGGCACCTAGAAACGTGGTCTTACCTGTTGCCGTACCTCCTGATACTAGGACCGACTTCCCATACTCAACTGCTAACCATAAATACGCAGCCATTATGGAGGGTATTGTACCGAAGTTCATTAGGTCTATCATTGTCAATGGATCTTTGGTGAACCTTCTTATGGTGAACGTTGATCCTTTCATGGCAATGTCCTTGTGTGCAGAGAATGTAGCCTGAACTCTGGAGCCGTCTGGTAGCGCAGCATCCAAGAGTGGCTCTGCAACAGATATATGTTTCCCACATTTTTGCGCAAGTCTGACGACGAATTTGTTTAGTTCGTCTTCGTCGTTGAATATGATATTTGTCTTTATTGATGCATATTTCCTGTGATAAACGTATATTGGTATCCCAGTACCGTCACAGGATATATCCTCTAGGTTTGGATCATGCATTAGCGGTTCTATCTTTTCTAGGCCTAGGAAATCCCTAAATAGATAATACATTATTTTGTCGTACTCCATTTTCGTTAACTGAACACCATATTCTGTTATTATATCCTCTATTTTCTTTTTGAGCAATTGGCGTATCTTTTCTGGATTTCTAACTTCGAATACGTTTACGTCCAGCGCATCTACTAGGAGGTTTTTTAACCTGTTCAACTTTTCCTCCTGGTCCTTTGTTAGATACGGTTCTATTACGAAGTACCTAAGGGAGTTTTCGTTTTCATCCCAGTTTATTCGGGCGTACGCGAATGGCGGGAGCAATTCATATTTTAGATCAATCTCCTTGAACTTCGGCGGCTGCCATTTTGACGGGATTTTGGTTATGTACTGCTTTGGGATTTGGTGTGCTTTGAATGGTATGTGTTTTACTCTCTCTTTCTCTTCCTCCACCCTAGAAACAGTTGCTATGCTGTCGCTCATTTTGGTGAAATCTATGACTTTAACTTTCCCTAGACTCTCGTCTTCCTTCTCGGTAATCACTGCCTTTTTCAGTTTTTCTTCCTCTACGTCTCCTAGGTCTAGGGGGGACACGATGATCTTCTTTTTCTTTTTGGATTCTAGCATCCTTTGGAGTTCTTCCTCGTCTAGATTGAGTATGTCGTCTAGGCCTGTCTCTTGTTCTGCTTCTTCCCTCATTTTAACTAGTTTCTTTGCCACCTTTTTCATTACCAGCGGAGATATTGGCATTTTAACACCCTAAACTAATTATGTATTCCTTATTTACATTACTTGTCCTCGTTATTGAGACACACATGACATTTGGTGCTGCAATTGAATACTCGTTCAATGCGTGTTCTGGTGAAATCATCAAGTCCTTTGTTGCCTTGATGCCCCACCACCGCATTGAGGTTGATGTAACTTCCGTCTTGTTTGGAGTAACGTCCACTAGTATCTGGTAGTTCCCTGAAAATGGGTCTCCTGTTCTAGGTATAAATACCCTCTTGTAGAC
>JALWQZ010000084.1 GCA_027077895.1 Microcaldota archaeon
CCTTTGGTATAAGTGAGAAGAGTACCATACAAATAGAACCATTGGAAACATTCAAATTTGGAAGCTTGGGATCAGCAAGCGTGTACTCACATGGTCAGTTGCCCACAAAAATAAAAGAGATGTTTTCAAAAAACAAAAGATTATCCAAGTATACAAACTATGACTTAATTGTGTTCCACATAAACAAACTAAGCAAACCAACAGGGCTGCTTGTAAAAATGCGATTCCCAAGCAGAGGCACCCTCTTTTATCCATCAAGTACAACAGAGTTGTGGAGTGGAAGTGAAAACGAGTCTTTCTCTGTTTACATCGTGATGCCAAAAAATTATGATGCCGCGAGTGCAAATATATGGCCAGCAGTTACCTACGGCCCATTTAAAACGTACGCATATTATCCGAATTCATGGATACTTCATTCAGAAGATATCAAGTTAAAGATTGAACCCCATTACAGACCAACAAAGATTGCTAGTATTTTAGATTTGTATATCCCTCTAGACACAGTGACAGCAGTGCTTATGTTCATAATATCCTGGACAACCCCATACATCATAAAGAGAAAACTCAAAATCAAAATGGGATTCTGGAGATACTCGTGGTATGCCTTGCTAACCTCCATATTCATTTGGCCTTTCATGTTGTTGACATGCATAATATAGAGGGTCTACGATGAAAAGTAAAGAGTTAAACTCAGTAAGTGACTGGATAAAAAAGCTTCCACCTGAGCAAAGAAAGAGAGTGTATTTTGCCCTGTTTTCGCTAGCAGTAGTTTGGATTTTTGCTGTTTGGGGAGTAGTACAACTCGCCCCAAACAATTGGCATTCAAGGGCAATCCCATATGATTGCAGTTACTGGATTAGAGTGTGGAATTATCACCCAGGATGTAGTTACTCACCCGCTAATAGTGTAGAGGTATACAAACCCCCATTCGCTATGGACTTTGGGTGTACACTAACATATGGTAGTGTGATAAAGGCAAGCAATATAGGAGACAACGTAAAATTTGTAACACCTGGTTCTGTACCAGCAAAGGAGTTACAAGAAAGAAAGATTCTGAATTTTAATGATCCTCGCCTCAGAGGGATCTTCTTCGAAAAAGATAAAATAATTGTATACAATGACAAGGAATTACGGGTGCGCCCCTATATTGTCTGTTATAACCACACAAGGTATATTGCCTTAGTACTAATAGGTAAGTAACAACTCAATAGAAAGTGATCACTTCAAAAATTATACCTACCTAATTGCTAGCAACGAATATCGGCCTTCTAGACAACCTAACTGGGAACGGGCTAGGCAAGTAAGGTCTGCCTTCAATGTCCTTCTTCACCCTGGCGACCACCTCATCTAGGCTCAAACTAACCTGCTCCCCAGTCTTCCTTATTCTAACACTCAAGTTCCCTGACTCAACTTCCTTGTCACCAACCACAACGGCATAAGGTATCCAGTGCCTCTCCGCGTATCTAATCCTCTTCCCTAGACTTTGGTCCCTGTCGTCAACGTCTGCCCTAACGCCTAGTGCGTTCGCCTTCTTTGCAAGTTCCACAGCGTAATCCAAATGCTTCTCTCCCACCGGGATAAACCTCACTTGTATTGGCGAGAGCCAGACAGGTAACATTGAGTTTTCCCCTTTCTGCTTTGCACCATACGCATGCTCCAGTAAAGCGGCAATAGTCCTGTCCACACCAAACCCAGTATGTAGTATAACTGGATACTTCTCCTCATTGTTTTCGTCTATGTAGGTTATCCCCCACCACTTGGGAGACTCTGTATCCATTTGAACTGTGTCAACTTCCATTGGTCTACCCAGGTTGTCGAATGCCAAGACATCGATCCATGCAATCTTATACGTTTTCATCTTCTTGAACAGTTTTACAATTATCGGGATCTTCAACTTCTTGGCCCACATTTTGAATGTCTCTAAGTGCTCGTTGTAAAAATCTCTCTTGCAATTTAGGACTATGACGCTGGGTTCTATCTCTATGTAGTGGTACAGTGCTAGAGCAAACTTATCTATGTGCTCTAGGAATCTTTCAAACGCTTGGTCAATATCCTTTGTCATCTCGTGGAAGTTTGGCATCATTGCATTCCTAAGTCTGTACATGCCTAGGAGTTCTCCCCTCTGCTCGTACCTCCAGATTATATCAAACTCGTACAAGCCGAAAGGTAGGTTCTTATGGGTCAGGACTGCATCCCTGAAAACAGACCATACACCATAGTCACATGCTGGCCTCAACTTGAATTCCTGCTTCTTCTCCCTTGCTCCTGGCAATACTCTGTAGGTTCTCTCTGGGAACTTGCCCATCATCCTCTGGACTCCAGGGTCATCTGTTCCAATGATGTAGGGTGTCCTAACCGGCATTCCCCCCAAGTCTTCAACAGCCATTTTCCAACCTAGCCTAGAGAGCAACTCTGCAATGAATGCGCCGTTTGGATAATACCTTAGATTCCCTGCATCTGAGATGGGCTCGCGATCAGCAATCTCAAGCCTCTTCATCAACTCTAGGTGTGGTGGCTTTCCAAAACTAGCCTCGCTAATCTCTCCCAACTCTGCCTTAATCGCCTTTTCCACGCCTGGGTCGTCAACTTGTTCCCTCTTTAGCATCCTGCCATCTGGCATTATAACGTATAGGTCCTCCATGATTCCGTCTTCTAGGCCTTCCTCCTCTTCCTCTTCAATGACCTGGTCCCCAATAATTGTCCTAGAAAGTTCTGACAACGGATGACCCTTGACCTTTATGTCAAACGCTTTGTAATAACCGAAGGGTGCGCGGTGAACCTCGAAATTGGTGGAGAGCATTTCCTCCATCAAGCCCAAAACCTTTATGGCGGTGTCCGGCTTGCTGGGTTCGCTGGACAGATGAACAAACGGATACAAAACGATTCTCTCTGGGTGAACCTGATCAGCAACATTCTTTATCTCTTCAACAGCCTTCCTCGCGACAGACTCTTCTTTACCCTCATCTTCCTTCTCAACAGATGTGAACACAACTAATGCCTCTTCATACCTCCTAGGCTTCTTCTCATCCTCTGTCAAATCTGGCACTGACTTTAACGCCTTCTTCAAAGCCTGGAATTCAACAAAGTCAGAGTGCAACAACAATACCCTCATACAAATCACCGACTTTGTTTATTTTTGAACATGAGATTTTTAAAGTTTCCCAAAAATCAAATAACCATTTTAACTAAGACAACAAAAACACTAGTGGTGAAGGAAATGCAGCCAGTAAGGGGAATGAAAGACTGGTCTGGGGACGAAGCATGGAAGAGAGAGTATGTAATGGAAAGAATAAAATCCATTTTCCAGAAATACGGGTACGAACCACTAGAGACTCCAGCAGTGGAATACTTTGAGACCCTATCTGCAAAGGGTGGTGGAGGAGACGAGATAAAGGACGAAATTTATTACTTCAAGGACAAGGCAGATAGAGAACTTGGTTTAAGGTTTGATTTGACTGTTCCAACCGCTAGATTTGTCGCTAGCAACCCAACGATGCCAAAACCATACAAAAGGTACAGCATTGGAAAGGTCTGGAGATACGACAGACCACAGGCCGGTAGGTATAGAGAATTCACTCAAGCGGATATTGACATATTTGGTTCAGATAAACCATGCTCAGACCTGGAAATCACTATGGTTGCGATTGACGTTATGCGCTCTCTAGGATTCAAAGACTTCAGAATAAGAGTGAACAACAGAAAAGTCCTAGAGGCAATGGTCCTAGCAGCAGGCATTCCAGAAGATAAGGTACTAGATGCATTCAGAGCGATAGATAAACTTGACAAGATTGGCTGGGACGGGATAACCGAGGAATTAAAGGAGAGGAACGTCCCAAACTATGAAAAGTTAGTTGCCATGATAAAATCAAATGACTTAGAAAAAATAAGAACAGATTTAGAAAAATTTGATGCCGGCAAGCAGGGGCTGGAAGAACTGGGCGATTTGTTAGAATTAGTAGGGGAGATGGGCCTAGAAAAATGGGTTAATATAGACTTGACCCTAGTCAGAGGGCTAGAGTATTATACTGGAAATGTTTTCGAAATTCAGGCAGGTGGCCAGTGGTCATGTGGCGGTGGTGGGAGGTATGACAGGTTAGTGGAAACATACAAAGGGAGACCGACCCCAGCGATCGGAATAAGTTTCGGTGTCGAAAGAGTAATTCAACTGATGGAAGAAAACAACCTATTCCCAGAAAACTATAAACCAACATTAGTTTACATAGCGCCAGTCAATGCATACAAGGAAGCATGGGAAATCAGGAAAAAATTAATAGACTTGGGTCTGAGTTGTGATATTGATTTGATGAGGAGGAAATTAAATAAGCAATTCGATTATGCAAAGGGAAAGGGGTACAAGTGGATGTTGATTGTGGGCGAGATGGATGTTAAATCAGGTGTGGTCACTTTAAAGAATCTAGAAACTAGAGAAGAACAGAAGATAAAACTGGATGAATTGGAGAGCATAAAGCAGATTATATCTACTTAAGAACCTTCCCAGTTTCCATATACCATAGGTAGAGGTCTAGTTCACCCAACCCCAAGCCTGCCTTTTTAGCCACCTTTTCAAGAACAGATTCTATCTCCCTGTATCTTTTTCTTGTCAACGTCTTTGGCCTTTGAATCAAACCTTCCCTAACCAACAGGTCAACTATGTGAAAGTCAATTATTGCCACGTCGTTGTATCCTATGTTCCTCAAGAAGTGACTGGCTTCCTTCATTCCCAATCCCTTAACGTTTTTCACTAACCAATCTCTAGCAGACTTGCCATCCGGAAACGACGACAGGATCTGACTAAGGTCATGTGCGAACTTCCTAGCCTCAACGATATACTTCGCCCTAGTTCTAGGAAATCTATGACCTAGTTCCTTCAAACGCTTTGCTAACTCCTCTTCTGAAAGCGTCAAAAAACCATTATCTATTGCCCTCTGGATCCTAATCCCACCATCCGCGGAGTAATTTGCAGTCAGTATGCAAAAACAGAGTTCCTTAAAAAGTTCCTCACTGGAAGACGTGCCTAACTCTTTAAACTCAGACATCCTAGAAGAAACTAGTGGGGCGATCTTGCCCCTAACTTTGTCCAGTTTCTCAAGCAAATTCATTAAATCACTTGGTGAGTTCTTCCACTTCCTTTCCACCCTTCTCTAACTCCTCAATCTGTTTTGGATCAAGTCTCTTTAGCATCTCTAGGAACTCACCCACATGTGTCTTTTCCTCATTGGCAATATCATCCAAAACTCTCTTCAGACCTGGATCACTCGCCATGTTTGCCATCTGCTCATACAAGTTTATCGCGTCCAATTCTGCAATTATACCCAACCTAGCAATCTCAGCGTCTTTTCTCCTAGGGTCCATATCAGCAAGCCTTCTTGGTAACTCAGATAACATGCAATCACCTCCAATTAAGATTCATACATCCAAAGACCATGGGCAGTACAGTACTCCCTAGCAACTATATTTTTACCCTTTGGGACTTTAAACACTACCTCTGGTTTCATACCTGGTTTCAGTTCTACTCTATGAACAACACCGTCAACCACCAACTCTATCCACGCAATATAATGATTATCTTCCATTGGATGTGCTGTTTCCTTACCAACCTTTACTAAATAACCATCTGGCAACTCTTCCACATAAGGAACGTGCTTCTCTGTCCCTGCATCTGCTGTTTTTTCCTCAAGAAGTTGCATTGGCTGGCCGCAGCATATCAATTGACCTGCGCCAGACTCTAGCACCTCAACAATATTCCCACACACATTACATCTATAAACCTGCATCTTCTCAGTCACAAGATCACCTCGTGTTCAAAAGACTAGAAAAGAAAGCATGGTGCTCTTTTTCCTCACTCAATATCTTTTCAAAGATCTTGGCAGTTATCTCATCGCCTTCATTTCTAGCCAAGTCGATTATCCGTGGGTACAAAGCGATAGCACCATCCTCCGCTTCCACATCGTTTTTCGCAATCTCAAGAACAGTCTTACCAACCGATATTGGATCACATTCCGTCGTTGGTGTTCCTCCCAACTGCGTAAGCCTCTCAGCAATTATCTCAGCATGTTTCATCTCTGCAATGGAAATCTCCCTCAATTTCATTTTAAGATCAAGATCTCCCAGCTTGCCTGCCAATACATGCTGCCACATGTATTGTATGGAAACCTGAAGTTCCCTAGAGATTGCTTTGTTCAAAAGTTCATTTAATTCATCAGACATTGTATCACCTATAACTAGAATTAGGCGCTAGGCTCTAGCCTAGCGCCAGAGGGGGTAGTGACTAGCAATCACCTCTTTGAGAGTTTCTTGTGACATAGCCACCAATCAAAACATTCTATTTTCTTTGCCTTTGCATCCTTCAATCTTTGTCTAGCAGTTTTTTCATCGCTAGCCGGGTTAACAATCACGTGGTCCCCAACTACTTCGTTGTTCGGCCAGTTGGCTGGCATCGCAACTCCATTTTTGTCAGATATCTGCAAGGCTTCAACCATCCTGTATATCTCGTCCATGTTCCTACCCAACTCTTGAGGGTAGTATAGCATCGCTCTCAAAACGCCCTTCGGGTCAATTATAAACACAGCCCTAACGGTATTCGTCCCCTTGCTGGGGTGAATCATACCTATCATCTTTGCAATTCTACCCGTATCATCTGCTATTATTGGGAACTTTATCTCAACGCCCAAATTTTCCTTTATCCACTCAACCCATTTCATATGACTGAATACCTGATCAATACTCAAACCAACCAATTCAACCCCTAGTTTCTTGAACCTGTTGTACCTTTTCTGAAAAGCAACAAACTCGGTCGTACACACAGGCGTAAAGTCCGCAGGGTGAGAAAACAAGATAACCCATTTGCCCTTGTAGTCATCTGGAAACTTTATCTTACCATGTGTTGTTTGAGCCTCAAAATGAGGGAACTCCTCACCCAAGAGGGGGAAGGTTATAACATCATCCTCTCCTATCATATTTCATCACCTCTAAACTATAACAAAGTTCGTAATATTTTTATATAAGTTCTAGTATAAATATGTTATGGTTCGAATTTCGGAAGAAAAACTGGTAAGGGAATTAATGAAAAATTCAAGGACGCCTTTTACTAAATTGGGGAAAAAATTCAAAGTGACAGAAGCAGCAGTTAGGAAGAGGGTAAAAAAACTAGAGAATGAAGGCGTGATAGAGTCCTACACCATACAAGTGAACCCTAGAAAACTAGGCTATAATATAAGGGCATTGATCGGACTAGACACAACACCAGAAGACTACGTCCACGTCATAACAAAATTGAAGAGGGATAATGATATAATCAGCCTATATTCGTCAAGTGGAGACCACATGTTAATGATGGAAGTGTGGCTAAAAGACTCAAACGAACTAACAAGATTCGTTAAAAGAATTGAAGGAATAAAGGGTGTCACTAGGGTGTGCCCTGCCGTAATGCTAGAAAGGATAAAATGATCACTTTAGACCCCAACGTTTCCTTTTCCTCTCCCTGATCTTCATAATTGCATCAAAATGTTTTTTGCCCTTTTCTGTAATCATGATTTTGCCGCTGGCATTTTCTATCATACCCTCCTTATCTAGTTGTTTTAACACATCAAGCCACTTTGAAAACTGGTAAGAATGAATCTCTGGAAATTTCTTCATCAAAGGCCAGTGTTCGTGCGAC
The DNA here is from genome assembly GCA_027077895.1 of Microcaldota archaeon. Lineage (GTDB taxonomy): Archaea > B1Sed10-29 > B1Sed10-29 > WALL01 > WAMD01 > JALWQZ01. The sequence goes on from JALWQZ010000084.1 coordinate 7,658, forward strand.
CTGAGTATTGAGTTGATTATTTCTTCGGGCGTTCCGACGTGCTCGTGAACATGATAGAGTAGGTAATTCTTCAAGTATTCATCACGGATATTTTGTAAATTATCATATGAGTAGGGTTTCTTTGTGTGGATATGCTCCCCGGTGAACAACAAGTCTCTCCTTAATTTCTTCAGTTTCTCTAAATCCCTAGGATGGAATAAGTATGGTATGTCCTTCCAAAGTTCGAGAGGCACAGGTACAAAATCGATATGCAAACGCCCACTATTAAATTCGTCAAATACGTCTGAATCTCTGCTTGCTATACCATGTTTAGATATTAACTCTTCCTGAGCCTCCTTCCATCTCAAAGAATCCTTAGAAATCGCCCTAATAAAATCATCCATGGTTTTTCTCTCAAACGAATCATCAAGAATATTCGGGTGTTCATCAGTATCGTAGACAACAAGGAGATCCACATCTGGAAGGATAGACCTAGTCTGAGGGTGGTGCAAACCGTATTTCCTAACTGTGTTTTTAATTCGCTCACTAACGTCATACTCTCCATAAAAAGGATAACCCAAACCAAATACCGAGACTATAGAAGGGACTTTCTCTGCCAGCAATCTACCTATGGCGTTGATCCTCAGTTTGAATTTTTGGACATCAAGTTTTCTGTAGTAATCAATAACTTTCTTTACGTCTTCTTCTGTAATCCTAGATTCTCCCATAATTGGATTTGATTATTAGCAATATTAAAATGTGACGTGGGATACGATATTGATACTAAACAGTGTCACCAGTTTGCTAGTCTAGACTAGAATCCACTGCTCTCCTTTATGTTCCCATCAAAAACCAGTCTCCCATAAACTCCATCATAACCCGGTTGAACCCTCAACTCCCCATTCCTATTTTTGATTATCAAATCGGCAAGTTTTGAATCTACCTTTTCTGTGAGTTCAGCAATTGAAGAGTTAAATAGAACGTGAAACTCATTACCCAATTCCAATAGTCTTGAATACAAATCTTGAACCCGTTTAGTGCTAGCATCAGTATTGTAGTAATTCGCTATCAAAACAGACAGTGGCAAAACTTCGTAAAATGGTCTTGCATCCTTTGGCTTGTAACCTTCCGGTCTATCTGCTAAATCCTCAACTCTGTGAGCTACACCTAACGTTAACTTTTTATGACATACAGGACAGGTATTGCCAAGTTTAACAGCATCTTTTGGTGGCATAAAGACATTGCATTTTCTATGGCCATCCCAATGGTATTTTCCATAACTAGGGTCAACCTCAACAGTCCCAACTAACCCCCTACCTGTCCTAATTGCCTTAATAATTCTCCAGTAATCCAAATCAGTATCAAATATTGTGGCCTCTCTTCCTATCCGCCAAGGCCAGTATGAATGAGCATCAGAGAAAGAAACTAAATTTATCCTGTCCAGTTCAGAGAGCCTCCAGTTCATAGGAGGGTCACTAGACAAGCCTGTTTCAAGCGCGTGTATATGCCTTAACTGATCTTGATATGCATCTTTAAGTGAATCAAAACCCGACTTACTACCAAAAACACCAAACCATGGTGTCCATGCATGTGCTGGAAATACTTCAATGTCCTTACTAATCTGGTGCAGTATCTCAACAGAATCTGGTAGTGGTAAATTCAGGGTTGGACGCCCGTCTAATTCTAGATTTCCAAACTTTGACAACTCATTTCTAATCTGGTCAACAACCTCAAAACTAGGTGCCAAAACAACTTGGTGAACCTTTCTCAATCTTCCAGAATCATCACGATAAACATTAGATATCTCAACAGTTAACATAAAATGAAAACCCGTACCTGAAACTAGTAGCCCCCTATCTTCTAAGTAGTTAAGTTTCTTTATTTCATCTAGCCAATCGGGGTTTGTAAAATCTCCTGTACCAAGAAGACCTAGACCCTTCTGTCTAGCGCTGTATTCCAGTTTCTCAAAGGTTGTATATTTGCTGGTCCCTCTTGAGTAAGGCCCATGTATATGCAAGTCAGCAAAGAATTGCATAACTTGTTTCTACACACGATTAGATAAAATTTTTTCTGAAAAAGAAACCAAACGAAACATAGAAAAGTTTTTAAATGCGTTTTGTGTTTTTCATTGCAGAAATATTTGTGAGGTGTCAAAAAAATGGTAATGAAGAAAAAGACGACCAAGAAGAAGACAACGAAAAAGAAGACCGTGAAGAAGAAGACTACAAAGAAAAAGACAACGACCAAGAAGAAGGCCACTAAGAAGAAGACAACGAAAAAGAAGACCGTGAAGAAGAAGACTACAAAGAAAAAGACAACAAAAAAGTGAAATACAAAACCCAATTTTTGTGATAGGCTCTCTTTATTCCCCTTTCCTATTTTTGTTTTACCTTATGTATTGCGGGTTAAAGTCCTCCTTAAGTTCTGGGG